>JAFLEG010000538.1 GCA_017302195.1 Verrucomicrobiota bacterium | reverse complement strand
GCAGTACAAGATGATCGGCGGGGATGGGCGGGAGTATGGGCCCGCGAGTCTTGAGGAACTGCGCCTGTGGTGTGAGGAAGGGCGCCTCTCCCGCGAGACCCTGGTGTGGCGCGGTGACGAGGAGCGGTGGCGTCCCGCGGCGGATTGGGAGGAGCTGAAATGGGACCTGCCGATGGCGCCGGTTCCCGAGGCGCCGCCCATTCCCGACCCCGGGCCGGAACCCAGGGCCGAGGTGGTTCCCGCGGGGTTCTGGATCCGCGCGGCCGCCTATGGCATTGACTGGGTGATTCTCTCGGTGCTGGCCACCCTCATCACCCTGCCGTGGGCGGAGCCCCTGGCGCAGCTTCAGGAGCAATTCTGGGCCCAGTGGAAGGCCAACACCCCGGATCCGGCGACCACGCTGCGGCTGCTGCTGATCTCGCTCGCCATCAACCTGCCGCTGGGATTCGCCTACTTTGCCGGATTTCACGGCGCCCGGGGCGCCACGCCGGGCAAGCAGGCGCTGGGACTGCATGTGGTCCGGGATGACGGTTTGCCGCTGGGGTATGGCCGCGCGGTGCTGCGGCATGCCGCGGAGATCCTCAGCGGACTCCTACTCGGTGCGGGCTACCTGCTGGCCGCGGTCACCCCGGAGAAGCGGGCGCTGCACGATCTGCTCGCCCGGACCCGCGTGGTCCGGATGCGCTGAGCCGTTCAACCGGTCATCACCTCTGGCGGTGGTGCGTCCCGTGGTTGTCGACGGCACGGGGGGCCACCCGGAGATGCCTCACACCAAGGGCACGAAGGACGCAAAGGGAACGGAGGCGGTGCATGGGGATTCGAACGGTGTCCCCACTTCAAGTACCCTCCTTTGTGCTCCTTCCGCTCTCTGCGGGTGAAACCCCTCGCAACAGGACCCTCTACTTCACCTCGGGGATGTTCAGCTTCTGGCCGACGCGCAGTCGCTTCGGATCCTTGAGGGTGGGATTGGCCGCCAGCACGTGGGCCATGGTGACCTTGAGCCCCTTCTCCTGGTTGTAGGCGGCGATGATGGCGCCAACGGTCTCCCCGGATTTCACCACATGCTCGTACATGTATTCCGGAAGCTTGATGTCCGGCGGGGCGGAAGGGGTCCCGGTTCCCGAAGGCTCCCTGGTCTCAGCGGAGCGGCCGGAGCCGCGGGGACGCGGCGTCTCCTTGGCGGCGGCGGCTGCGGCGACCGACTTGCTCACCTCCTTGGCGATTTCAGAGAGCTGGGTCTTGACGTATTCGGCATCCGCGGCGCGCCGCCGGTCCACCTCCCGCACCTGCTCGATCACCTGATTCATCTGCTCGCGGGTCACCAGGTCCTTCTGGGAGGCGATTTCCTGCTGAAGCTGGGCGTTCTCCGAGCGCAGCTTGTCCAGTTGCTGCCGCAGTTCCTGGACCTGCCGGCGCAGGCTTTCCTGTCCCTCGGTCAACGACTCCACGGTGCCGTTCAGTCGCCGGAGGTCCTCGGGGTCCACCTGGGCGGCGGCCCGGGGCCCGGCGAGCAGCACCGCAAGGGACATCAACGCAGCGGCAAAACCTTTCATGGGGGCGAAAACTAGGAACCGCATCATTTCCCAGCAACCGGGAAAGGCGGGGAGAAGTATTCAGGACTTTGCCGGGGTGCTCCGGGTGGGGGAGCCCTCCGCATCCCCGGTTGCCATCCGGCCATTCCGGCGTTTTCCTTTCCCGCATGAACCGCTGGCTGCTTCTCGTCGCGTTGCCGTTGATCCCGGTCCTGGTGGCCCCTTGCGGGCTCGCGCAGACCGCGCCGGCTCCCGCGGTGACTTCAGCCCAACCGCGGACGGCCCCCCGCAACGTGTCAGCGGCGGAGTTCGAGCGGATGCTGCAGGGGACCAACGTGGTCGTGCTCGATGTGCGGACGCCTGCGGAGTTTGAGGGGGGGCATCTGCCCAAGGCGGTGCTGCTCGACTACCGGGCGCCGGATTTCACCAACAAGGTGGCGCGGTTGGACCGGTCGAAGACCTATCTGGTGCACTGTGCCGGAGGTGTCCGCAGTTCCAAGGCCTGTGTGAGCATGATCTCGCTGGGATTCACCAATGTGGTGAACCTGGAGGGGGGGCTGGGCGCCTGGCAGGAAGCCGGGAAGCCGCTGCAGGAGTGACCGCTGGCGGAACGCATCCTCGCGGCGCGCTGTCCCACTTCGGATGAAGGTTTCCATCGTCATTCCCGCATTCAACGAGGAGAAGCTGCTCGGCGGCACGCTGGCCTCGGTGAGCACCGCGTCGGAGGCCTTTGCCCGACGCGGCTGGGATGTGGAGGTCCTCGTGTGCGACAACAATTCCACGGACCGGACGGCATCCATCGCACGCGCCGCCGGGGCGCAGGTGGTGTTTGAACCGGTCAATCAGATCGGCCGTGCCCGGAACACGGGCGCCGCGGCGGCGACCGGCGACTGGCTGGTGTTTGTGGATGCGGACTCCTCCCCCAGCACCGCCCTGTTCGATGCGGTGGCACGCGAGATCCAGTCCGGCCGAGTGATCGCCGGCGGCAGCACGGTGCGCCTGGATGGCGGCGGCTGGACCCTGAGGATGCTGGTCGAGGCCTGGAATGTGGTCAGCCGCTGTCTGGGGTGGATGGCCGGGTCCTTCATTTTTGTCGAGCGGGCGGCATTTGAGTCCCTTGGCGGCTTCAGTCCTCTGCTCTTTGCCGCCGAGGAGATTGATCTGTCCAAGCGCTTGAAGCCCCTGGCGCGGCAGTCGGGGCGCCGATTGCGGATCGTGAGTGAGGCGCCATTGCTGACCTCGGCTCGGAAGGAACACCTCTACACCCCGGCGGAACTGATCCGGTTCACGCTGCGGGGGCTGATCCGCCCCCGCTCCACGGTGCAGAGCCGGGAGGCGTGCAGCCCCTGGTACGACGGACGTCGCTAAACCCGGTGGGGCGAGGCGGCAGATGACCGGGCGGTGCCTTCACACGCTGGATGTGCACCGATTACTCCGGCCGGACCATGGCGGGCTGGACGTTGAAGGCGATGCTGATGCGTTCGGCGCAGTCGGACTGCTCGACGCCGTGGGGCAGCCAGCTCGGGAACAGGATCAGCAGGAGGTTGCGCGGCTGGGCCACGAACTTTTCGCGTTGCCGCGCCGGGGTCTGCGGCCGGTCCGGACGCAGCGGCAGGTGCTCCATCATTGCGGCGGGCCGGGGATCGTTGAAGTACAGCTTCCCGGCGCCTTCGGGAACCTCCAGGTACACCGTGCCGCTCAGCCAGCACCCGGGATGGACATGGACCACGTTGTAGCCGCCCTGATCGTGGACGTTGGCCCAGGCGGGCACGGTGAAGGCCAGGCTTCCAGGGCGCACCCCGTAGTCGTCGAGGGCGGCGCGGATGGAGGGCATGAGCCGGTCGCGGAGCGGCGCGAATTCGGCGAGTTCCAGCAGCGTGCCCGCGCTGCGCCAGCCGTTCCGGTTGGACTTCCGTTCCAGCGGGGTCTCGGACCGAGCCCGGAGGTCCCGGACCGCCTGGATCAGCGACTGCCGGACCGGCTCCAGTTCGGTGAGGTCCTCCAGCCACAGGGGCGTGGCAAAGGCGTCCACGCGCTTCATGCCGTCAGACACGCGCCGGCACCTCGAATCCCTTGCGATATTCGCCCGCGAGCTGGTGATTGGCGGGGCTGTTCTTCACGAACTGCTCCGTGGCCGGGTCCATTTCGAGGAAGGCGCCGATGGTCAGGGGCGTCTGCGCGAGGTTCACCCCGTTGGCGGCCAGATGCGCCGTCATGCGGTCCAGGGACTCGGCCATGGCCGGATGCCCCTGCAGGCGCTCCTTCACGGCGCCCGGCGGCAGCTTCTCGCCCATCCGGTAGCTGACGTTGCCGGTGTGGCACAGGGCGCTGCTGAGATGCCCTTCCAGAATCTCGGCGTTCAGGGTGCCGGAGTTCCGGCTGCGGACGGCGGCAATGAAGTTGGCATAGTGGTCGGCCCCTCCCTGGAAGCGTTTCAC
>JAFLEG010000537.1 GCA_017302195.1 Verrucomicrobiota bacterium | reverse complement strand
CAGGGGCCGAATGGGCTCAAACCACAGCGCGAAAATGTCGGGCTTCAGCAGTTCCTGCAGGTGCTTCTGCACCTGGGTCCACAAGGCATGGGTGGCGGCGGCGGACATGGGGAGGTCGGGGACGTCGTTCCGGGAGAAAATGGCCAGCTTATTCACGCCTGAAATTCACCCGGCCGTGACGGATGCCGGCCACGCGCAACTGGGCCTCGCGCAAGGAAATAGGTGAGGAAATGCCGGGCAATTCCGACAACCGGACCCTCGCTGGAATCAATGCACAATCCATTGCGAACAAGTGAGTTACAATCAATTACAACCTGGTTGTGCGGGGGAAGATTCACTGGAGCAGTTTCTACAAATGGCGCGACGACGGCTGGCTTGTAGAACGTCGGGTTTCGGCAAACTAGGCGAAATTGCTGGGACTTTTCCCCAAGTTATTCACACCCCTTGTTTTCCCCCATTTTTGGCGGTTTTGAGGAGGGGCGATGGAGCGGCCGGACGCGGCCCGACCCGGGAGGCGGTCCACCGCACTCACACCGCGGACTCCCCGCGTTCCTCGGTCCGGATCCGGATGGCGTCCTCAAGGTGGGAAACGAAGATCTTTCCGTCGCCGATCTTGCCGGTCTTGGCCGCACCAATGATGGCGGTGACCGCGCCGGCCACCCGCGCATCGGATACGGCGATCTCGATCTTGATCTTGGGAAGGAAGTCCACGGTGTACTCGCTGCCCCGGTACACTTCGGTGTGGCCCTTCTGGCGCCCGAACCCCTTGACCTCGCTGATGGTCATCCCTTCGATCCCCACCTGGTTCAGGGCCTCCTTCACTTCCTCCAGTTTGAACGGCTTGATGATCGCTTCGATTTTTTTCATGGGATGAGGCAGATGAACCGACTGGTGTTGTATCGCCGACCCCCGCTTGAAGTAAACGCCTTTTTGGATTCCGCACGCCCCCGGCAAACGCTTCGGTAAATCGGCTTGCCCGGTGCCGGCCAGCGGAGAATCCTGCCGGCTCAACGCCGCGTTCATAGTCCGCTCCAAGCCCCGCAAACCATGGCCAAGATCTACAGCAACATCGTCGAGACGGTCGGCCGCACCCCGCTCGTGCGGTTGAACCGCATCCCTGCCAGCGCCGGCGTGGATCCATCCACGTCCATCCTGGTGAAGTGCGAGTTCTTCAATCCGCTGGGCAGCGTCAAGGACCGCATCGGCATGGCCATGATCGAGGACGCCGAGAAACGCGGGGTGCTCAATGCCCAGACGGTGATCATCGAGCCCACCTCGGGGAACACGGGAATTGCCCTGGCCTTCGTGGCGGCCGCCAAGGGCTACAAGCTCATCCTGACGATGCCCGAGACCATGTCGCTGGAACGTCGCGTGCTGCTGGCCATGCTGGGCGCCAAGCTGGTGCTGACCCCGGGGTCCGAAGGCATGCGCGGCGCCATCGCACGGGCCGAGCAGCTCGCGAAGGAGACTCCCAACTCCTGGATTCCCCAGCAGTTTGAGAACCCCGCCAACCCGGCGATCCATGGAAAGACCACTGCCGAGGAGATCTGGTCCGACACCGACGGGATGGTGGACCTGCTCATTTCAGCCGTGGGCACCGGCGGCACCATCACCGGATGCTACGAGGTGATCAAACCGCGCAAGCCCAGCTTCACCGCCATCGCCGTCGAGCCGAAGGATTCCCCGGTCATCTCCCAGACATTGAAGGGCGAGCCGGTCAAGCCGGGCCCCCACAAGATCCAGGGCACCGGTGCCGGATTCGTTCCCAGAAACCTGCACCTGAAGGGCCCCCATGGGGAGCCCCAGATTACCGAAACGATCCAGGTCTCGAACGACGACGCCTTTGCCATGGCCCGGCGTCTGGCCAAGGAGGAGGGACTGCTGGTGGGCATTTCGACCGGTGCCAACGTCTGGGCGGCGGTTGAACTCGCCAAACGCCCGGAGAATCTGGGCAAGACCCTGGTGACCATCGCCTGTTCGACCGGCGAGCGCTACCTTTCCACCGCCCTGGCGGCCGACGCCCGGGCCGAGGTCGGCGGCTGAGCCCCGCCGCTCTGCCGCGGGAGCGGGACTTCCCGCTTTGCGCAGGTCCGGTCCCGCCTATACTGGCCGGGCCATGAACTCCGTTCCATCGGTCGCGCTCTCCCGCGATTGCAATGCCATTCAGATTCCCGCCGGCAACACAGTCACCCTGCCGGCCGGCACCGAGGTGGACATCACCCAGACGCTCGGCGGCTCCTACACCATCCACGCTCTGGGCGGCCTGTTCCGGGTCGCCTCGAAGGATGCGGACGCCCTCGGACTGAAGCCCGAAGCCTCCGGTGCAGCCCCCTCGGCGGTATCGGGCGACGCCGTGTCCGAAGAGATGGTCTGGGAGACGCTGCGGAGCTGCTACGATCCGGAAATCCCGGTCAACATCGTGGACCTCGGCCTGGTGTATGACATGGGCATCGAGGAATTGCCCACCGGCAACAGGAAGGTCTTCGTGAAGATGACCCTCACCGCGCCGGGATGCGGCATGGGCGCCACCATTGCCGGCGACGCCCAGCAGAAGATCCTGATGCTGCCGTCTGTCGAGGACGCCTCGGTGGAGATCGTGTGGGATCCCCCCTGGCACCAGAGCATGATCACCCCCCAGGGACGGCGCCTGCTGGGCATCGAGTAAGCCGGTCTCAACAGGTCAGGGTTTGGAACGGGAACAGGGAATCCGAATGCAAATGCCCCAGCAGTTGTTTGTGGATGGCACCCGGCGGAATGCGACCTCCGGGAAACGGTCCACGCTCATCAATCCGGCGACCGAGCAGCCGTTCGCCGAGGTGGACGCCGCGTCGGTGGCGGATGTCGCGTCCGCGGTGGAATCCGCGCAGCAGGCCTGGGAGGGCGGCTGGAGGGATCTCGCGCCGGGGAAGCGTGCGGAAATCCTGTTCCGGGTGGCCGCCATGCTCCGCGAGCGGGCGGAGCTCATTGCCGACCTGGAGATGCGGTGCATCGGCAAACCCATCGGCGATGCACGGGATGAAGCGGGGCTGGGGGCCCGCGTCTTCGAGTACTACGCCGGAGCCGTCGGCACGTTCGGCGGCCAGACCCTGCCGGTGGCGCGTGGGGGATTTGATTTCACGCGGCGGGAATCGATGGGGGTGGTGGCGGCCATCGTGCCCTGGAACTTCCCGTTCCCCATCGCCTGTTGGAAGGCCGCTCCGGCGCTGGCCGCGGGGAACTGCGTGGTGCTCAAACCCGCATCCATCTCCCCGCTGACCGCCCTGGCCCTCGGCGAGATCGCCCACGCTGCCGGGCTGCCGCCGGGCGTGCTGCAGGTGCTGCCCGGCTCGGGTGCAGCCGTGGGCGACGCCCTGGTCACCCATGCGCTCGTGCGCAAGGTGTCCTTTACCGGGTCCACGGACATCGGGCGCCGCATCATGGAACTGGCGGCCCGAGACCTGAAGCGGGTCTCGCTGGAGCTCGGCGGCAAGTCGCCAAACATCGTGTTTGCCGACGCCGACTGGGAACGCGCGGCCGATAGCTCGCCGATGAGCGTGTTTGCCAACACCGGACAGGACTGCTGCGCCCGCAGCCGGGTCTTTGTGGAGCGGCCGGTGTACGAGCGGTTCGTCGAGCGGTTCGTGGCGGCGACGCGGCAGATTGTGGTGGGGGATCCTTCCCGCGCCGACACCCAGCTCGGCCCGATGGCCTCGGCGGCCCAGCGGACCGTGGTGGAGGAGTTTCTCAGCGACGCCCGGAGCCGGGGCAGCCGGTTTGCGTTCGGCGGGACCCGGCCGCATCCGAAGGGCTTCTACCTGGAACCGACCGTGCTGCTGGAGGTCGGCACCGGCGACCGGTGCTGGCGGGAGGAGATCTTCGGCCCGGTGGTGGCCATCACCCCCTTCGACGACGAATCCGCCATGCTGCGGGAGGTCAACGCCTCCCCCTTCGGCCTGAGCGGCTCCATCTGGACCAATGACCTGCGCCGGGCGCTGCGGG
>JAFLEG010000536.1 GCA_017302195.1 Verrucomicrobiota bacterium | reverse complement strand
ACCCGCGGCAGCCGTGGGTCGGGGAGACGGCCTTCGCGCACAAGGGCGGGATCCACGTCCACGCCATCGAAAAGGTGGCACGGAGTTACGAGCACATCCCGCCCGAGTGGGTGGGCAACCGGCGGCGCGTGCTGGTGAGTGACATGTCGGGCCGGACCAACATCCTGGTGAAGGCGGGGGAACTCGGATTCCGGCTGGCCTCCGACGCTCCGGAAACCCGGACCATCACCGCCCGGGTCAAGGAATTGGAGGCGGACGGATTCGAATACGAGGCGGCCGAGGCGTCGCTGGCCCTGCTGATCCGCGGGGTGGTGGATCACAATCCCGAGCTGTTCTTCACCGTGGAGTCGTACCATGTGTCCATGCGCGGTCCGGGACCGGGTTCGGTCTGCGAGGCGACCGTGAAGGTGAGGGTGGGCAGCGAGGTGCACCATACCGTGGCGGACGGCGACGGCCCGGTGAATGCCCTCGACGGTGCCCTGCGGTCGGCGTTGGCCCGCTCCTTCCCGCGCCTCCGAAAAGTGCGGCTGACCGATTACAAGGTCCGGATCCTGGACGGCATCCAGGGCACCGGAGCCCGGACACGGGTGCTGATCCAATCCACCGATGGGCGCCGGGACTGGGGCACGGTGGGCGTCAATGAGAACATCATCGCCGCATCGCTGCAGGCCCTGACCGACTCCATGGAGTACGCATTGCTGGACGCCTGACCGTCCGAACCTCGGCATCCGGTTCCCGTCGCCATGGCCCGCGTTCTCTTCATCACCGGAAGCGATACCGGGGTGGGCAAAACGGTGCTGACCGTGCTGCTCGCCCGCCATCTGCGCCGCCAGGGGACGCCGGTCCTGGCCCTGAAGCCGATCTGCTCCGGCGGCCGGGACGATGCCGAAGCGCTTCAGGCGGCACAGGGCGGGGGGATCTCCCTCGACGCCATCAATCCGTGGAGCTTCCGGGCACCCCTGGCTCCGTGGTTGGCGGCGCGGCGGGAGGGGCGCCCGTTGAAACAGGGGCCTGTCGTGGCCTTTCTCCGCGCCGCCTTGGATTCCCGTCCCCGGAGCGTGGTGCTGATCGAGGGGGCCGGCGGACTGCTGAGTCCGCTGGGGGAACACTTCGCCAACCGGGAGCTGTTGGTCGCGGTGCGGGCGGATCCCTTGGTGGTGTGCGCCAATCGGTTGGGCACCTTGAATCAGGTGCTGCTGGTGCTGGAGGCGCTGCCACCCGCGTTTCGGGGCCGTGCCCGTGTGGTTCTGATGGAACCGGTGGCGCCAGATGACGGCAGCCGCACGAATGCGGCGGCGTTGGAGGAGCGGTTGGGACCAGGCCGGGTGGTCACGCTGCCCCGCTTCCTCAAGACACCACCCCGGGAGCCCGGCATCCGGGTGCGTCGCCTCCTGGATGGGCTGCTGGTGGCGGCCGTCGCGGAGACCGCACTATCTGGTGCTTGCCGGCATTCCGGCGGTGGTGGAGGCTGATCTGATGGGTGCAGACGCGCGACAGGAGTGGATGGATGCGCTGACCGCTGCCGAGGCAGACGGCACCCTGATCAAGGTCACTCTGGGTGCCCCCCGGCGGCCGGACGTTGCTGCAAGGCGCCTGCTGGCGCGTCCGGTGGCGCTTCGGGAGGGACCGCGTCTGCAATGTGTCTGGCAATTGCCCACCCGGGACGTCACCAAGAATTTCGAGCCGGCAGAGGGCTTGACCCGGATCGGGGAGCTTCTGGACACCGAATACTGCGTGGCCAATCTGTTTACCACGCGTCGGACCGCCCAATTGGAGTTTCGAAAGGGCCGGGCGGGAAGGGTCCTGTATTCCGAGCCGGCTTGCAGTGCGGCTCCCTCCGTGGCCCATGACCGCGAGAAGGCGCGGATGGTGTCACCGAAGCGGCCCTGGCTGCAGTTGCTCGGGGTGACCACCCCTGAAGGCGCGGTGTGCAAGGGGCAGGAGGGCAAGTTCCGGCAAATCCACCGGTTTGTGGAACTCATGGATCCGCTCTGGGCCGAGGCGGGTTTGCACGAGGCGGATCCCGGACGGGCACTCCGGGTCCGGGACATGGGATGCGGCAAGGGATACCTGACATTTGCCCTGCATGAACATTGGCGCAGTCGAAGGCCTGGCGGGGTGCAGACGGTGGGAGTGGAGCTTCGGCACGAGCTGGTGGATCAGGCCAATCGGGCGGCTCAGGACTCCGGGTGTGAGGGGTTGGAGTTTCGCCCCGGAGAGATCGCCGGAGCACCGCGGGAGCCCGTGGATGTCCTGGTGGCGCTGCACGCCTGCGACACCGCCACGGACGATGCCCTGGCGGCGGGGATCGGGGCGGGCGCGGCGCTGATGGTCGTCTCGCCGTGCTGTCACCGTGAGGTCCGTTCGAAATGGGTTCCCCCCGCGGTGCTCGCGGGTGCGCTTCGTCACGGGATTTTTCAGGAGCGGGAGGCCGAGTTTGTCACCGATGCGCTGAGGGCCGCGTTGTTGGAATGGGCCGGTTGGCACCCTGCCGTCTTCGAATTTGTCGCCCCGGAACATACCGGAAAGAATCTGATGATTGCGGCCGTTCGACGGCCTTCTCCCAACCGCGAGGCAGCGGCTCAACGAGCCAGGGACCTGGCCGGATTTTACGGGATCCGAAGCCAACGACTGGCCGACGCCCTGGAATTCCCCCTGGTGGTTTCTGGATGAACCCCTCCCCGGATTGGACTGCGCTGGAACGATTGCGGGGGATCTTTCTGAATCGGACGGCCTCCCGGGGCACGTACTGGCGGAGCCGCAGCGACCTGGCCAGCTACGACGCGACCTTTGGCGAGCGCATCGGCTGGAAGTGGGACGCCGTGCTGGCAGAGTTGAAGCGGCGGGGCTGGACCCTGCCTCCGGGGCCCGTGCTCGATTTCGGGTGCGGCAGCGGGATCGCCGGTCGGCGCGTTCTGGCGGCGTTTTCTGCCGCTCCCTGGCCGACACTGTGGTTGCAGGACCGATCGCCCCTGGCGGTCTCCTTCGCGATGGAGACTGCCGCCACCGTGTTTCCTGCGGCCGTTGTGGAACCGGCGTCCCGGGAAGTTCTGGATGGCGTGGCACCGATCGGCACTTTGGTGGTCAGCCATGTCCTCAATGAGCTTCGCGCTCCGGACTGTCGCCGGCTGCTGGCGCTGGCCCGCCGCTCGACGGCCGTCCTGTGGGTGGAACCGGGCACGCACGCGGACAGCCAGGCATTGATCGGGGTGCGGGAGAGCTTGAGGCCGGAGCTTTGTCCGGTCGCGCCCTGTCCTCATGCGGCGACTTGCGGGTTGCTTGTTCGGGGCATGGAACGGCATTGGTGCCATCATTTCGCCGCACCACCGTCCGCGGTGCTGGCGGATCCCGACTGGACCCAGTTTGCCCGGCGGATGGGGGTGGACCTTCGCAGCCTGCCCTACAGTTATCTGGTGCTGGACCGCCGGGCTGCAGGGATTCCGGAGTCCGGTTGGACGAGGGTCGTCGGGACGCCGCGGTGGTATAAGGGGCATGCCCGGGTGTTTGCCTGCGACAGGTCGGGGGTGAAGGAGGTTCGGTTGACCGAGCGCAAGTTCCCGGAGGTGTTCGACAGCCTGTCAGGGCCCGCGGGCCATCGGTGGGTCCGATGGACGGTGGCAGGTGACGAAGTCGAGGCTGTGCAAGAGCACTCCTGAGGATTGACGGGGTGCTTCCCCCATCCACCTGTCCGCATTTCGACTGGCGTCCCGCAACGCCCGGGAGCAACTTCAAACCCGTATGGGTGTTATTCCATGGCGAATGACAAGTGCAGCTTCTTCGGGTTGGTCTGCCATCGCCGGTGCCGTGGCCTTGGGGTTTGGGGTCCTTCCGGCCGTTGCAGTCACTTCGGGAGCGATGGAGAACCCCTACGGCGCGATCACCAACCGCAATGCCTTCGGGGTGCGGCCCCCCCCGGAACCGGAGGTGGCGCCGCCCCCTGCGCCTCCCGCGCCGCCTCCCAATATCTTTCTGACCGGC
>JAFLEG010000535.1 GCA_017302195.1 Verrucomicrobiota bacterium | reverse complement strand
GTCCCGGGCGTCCCGATCTCGGCGACCTGCCGGTGGCGCGCGGCGCGACCGTCTCGGTGTTCGATCTGGTGGGCGCGGTCCGCGAGATCCTCAAGCGGTTCCAGGCACAGTCGCCACAGCAGCAGCTCGCGGCGGACCGCTGGACCGTCACCGAAAAGATGGAATCCCTGCGGACCCTGATCAGCGAGCGGGGCCGGCTGCGGTTCACCGAACTGTTTGCCGCCGCGGAGTCGCGGACGGAGGTGGTGTGCATTTTTCTGGCCCTGCTCGAGCTGACCCGCATGCACGTGCTCGACCTCACCCAGGAGGGCGAGTTCGGCGAGATCGAGGTGCTTGCCGCACCCCCGGAGCTGGTGCCGCCTCCGCCGGAGCCTCCGGGTCCCGACGCGTATGGACATCCGGAGGCCAATCCGGTGGCGGCGGCGGCCGACCAGCCCCGCATCGCCTGACAACGCCCCCGCTTTCGACCCGTACTGCCGATGGAACTCAAGTTCATCCTGGAAGCCCTGCTGTTCACCGCGTCCAAGCCGCTGTCCGTCACCGAACTCCGCGACGTGCTGGCCAAGGCGGCGTCCGAGGACGACGCCCCCGCCGAGACCACCGCCTTCCGCAAGACGCCGATGGCAGACCTGGAGGCCGCCTTGGCCGCGCTGGCCGCGGAGCATGAGGCGGCGGGGCGCAGCTACCGTCTGGTCTGCGTGGCCGGTGCCTGGCAGTTCGTGACCCAGCCGGAACACGCCCCATGGCTCCGGTCCTTTGTGGGCGTCAAGGGACGTCCCACGCGGCTGTCGCAGCCCGCGCTGGAAACCCTGGCGGTCATCGCCTACCGCCAGCCGGCGACCCGGGCGGAGGTGGAGCAGATTCGAGGGGTGGCCGTGGACGGCGTGATCGCGACGCTGAAGGAGCGGGACCTGATCGAGGAGGCGGGACGTGCCGAGGTGGTCGGACGCCCGATGCAGTACGCCACCACGCGTGCCTTCCTGGAGTACTTCGGACTGCCGAGCCTCGACGCGCTGCCGGCGGCCGATGAACTGCGCCGGATCCCGGTGCAGCGTCCGGAGGCGCTGGTCACCGCCGAGACCCCCGCGGCACCGCCCACCGAACAGATGAGCCTGGAAATGGCCGATCCGGCGGCGGCGGGCGCGCCGGCCCCGGAAGCTCTGGAAGCTCCGGCGGAGAACCCCGGCCCCGAGGCCGAACCTCCCGCCGCGGGCTGACGGATCTTGCAGCCGCCGGATTCGGTGTCAGAACGGGCGGCGTGCCCCCCGGGTCCCCGAGAGCCTGTTTCAACGCACACCGCCAGGCCTCCGCCGGTGGAAACCGGGCCTTCACCCTCATTGAGCTGCTGGTGGTGATCGCCATCATCGCGATCCTTGCGGGACTGCTGCTGCCCACCCTGGCTGGAGCCCGTGAAAAGGCCCGGCGCACCGCCTGCCGGGGCAATCTGAGACAGTTCACCGTCGCGCTGCAGTTGTACGGACAGGACCACCGCGGCGCCCTGCTGACCGGCAACCACGATCCCGCAACCTCCCGAACGCGTGTGGTGGAGGCCGAACACACGCCCATGGTGTCGCACCGCAACCGGGAGCTCCTGCGTCAGGCCGGGGGCGGCGAGCGGTTCGTCACCTGCCCGGGCATGGGCGCCAACTTTGCGACCAACGGCTGGACGGAACGCGAGTTCGGCTGGGTCATCGGGTATCACTACCTCGGCGGCCGCTTCGGCACGCCGTGGCCCAGGCTGGGGGATGCCACGGCGGAATGGACATCCCCGCAGTCGTTCAACGAGACCACCAACTCGGTGCTCATTGCGGATCTCAACGCCTGGACCATGTCGCGCGTGGACACCTTCGCCCCGCATGGCCCCCGGGGTCCGATGCGCAGCCGGAATTCGTCGCGATCCAGCCGTCCGGCACGGCTCGACATGCTGGGCAAACCGTCCTCGGACTACGGGGCCGCCGGAGGCAACCAGGCCTGGACCGACGGCTCGGTGCAGTGGATTCCGGTGATCCGGATGCGACGGTACCGGGGCAGCGGGGGCTGGGACGACCAGGGGTGCTTCGGTGAATGGTAGTGGGGGAAGGATGAACGATGAGGGATGAGGGATGAAGTGAAGGCCCTGGAGTGCGGCGGCGGCTTGCCCTGCCGAAGCGGGGCGAAGGCAGGAGCGCAGCGGAGACGCCGTTTTGGAACGACGCGTGGGCCGGAAGCCGGGCGTTCATTCTCCGCCCGGACGCAGTTCACGCCCCACGCCAAAGCGGTGGCAAGCCAACCGCAGTCCAAAGGTGCGCCGCCAGGCCTTGGAACAGTGCGGCGGCGGCTTGCCCTGCCGAAGCGGGGCGAAGGCAGGCCACGACGGGCAGGCCGCGAACCGGGGTTGCATTCCCCCTCCCCCACGCCGGTCGCGTCCAACGCCAAAGCGGTGGCAAGCCCACCGCAGTCCCAAGACGTGCTCCTACTCCGGCCAGGGCGCTCAGTCGTTGTCGTCCTGTAACCGATTCGTCACCCTTCGGTCACCTTTCCCATGATGCGTCTGCCCGTTTTTCTTGCCGGACTTGCCGCAGTTACCGGCGTTTCCTTCGCGGAGCTGCCCAAGACGGCCGCCGACCTGTTCCGGCTGGATCGCATCTGGGAGGCGACGTTCTCGCTCACCGCCGAGGAATGGGAGGGGCTTCAACCGGACGAACCCCAGGGAGGTGGTTTTCCCTTTGGCGGACCTGGCGGACCCGGAGGTCCTGGCCGGCCAGGCGGCCCCCCGGGAGCCGGGGGCCCCGGGGGCGGACCGCAGACATTCGGTCCGGGAAACTTTCTGGCGGGTGGTTTTGTATCGGCTCTCGATCAGGACAAGAACGGCCAGGTGAGCGCCGCGGAGTTTCAGGGCGGGTTTGCCCGCTGGTATGGCGAATGGGACGCGAAGAAGCAGGGGTCGCTGGGCGGTGACGAGGTGCGGGACGGCCTCAACAAGGCGCTGATGGGACCGCCGCCCGGTGGAGGTCCGGGGGGCGGTCCCAGACCCGGCGGTCCGGGTGGTCCGGGTGGTCCGGGATTCGGTCTTCAGGGTCGCGAGGGCCAGCGCAACGGCCTGAGCGCCATGCGGGGGATCAATTTTGAGTACGTCCGGGCCAATCTCACCTTCGAGGGAACCGCCTTTCCAGAGGTCGCGGTGCGCTACAAGGGCAACGGCACCTACATGGATGCCCGGGACACGGTGAAGAAATCGCTGAAGGTGGACCTGAACGAGTTCGTGAAGGGCCAGAAGATCGCCGGGGTCTCCAAGCTGAACTTTCACAACAACATCACCGACGTCGCCTGGATGCACGAGCCGCTGGCGTATGAGCTGTACCGGGCGGCCGGCGTTCCGGCGCCGCGGACGGCCTATGCACGCCTGACGCTGAATGCCGCCGGAGCGCACACCAACAAGTTCCTTGGGCTGTACTCCCTGGTGGAGAATCCGGACAGCAACTGGGCCGAGTCGAACTTCGGAAGCCGCAAGGGTGCCATCTTCAAGCCGGTCACCCGCGAGCTGTTCAAGTTCCAGGGCACCAACTGGGGCGCCTACAACCAGGCCTACGATCCGAAGACCGACCTCACCCCGAAGCAGCAGCAGCGGGTCTATGACTTCGCCCGCCTGATCACCGATGCCGATGATGCCGAACTGGCCCGCAGGCTCCCGGAGTTTCTGGACGTGGACGAGTTCAGCCGCTTCATGGCGGTCACCGTGTGGCTCAGTTCCACGGACTCCATCCTGATGATGGGTCAGAACTTCACCGTGTATCTGCATCCCAAGACCGACCGGTTTCTGTTCATGCCCTGGGACCTCGACCGCGCCTTTGGCAACTTCTTCAGCCCGTCCCCCGAGCGGATGAGCATTCAGAAGGCCTGGGCGGAGGACAACCGGTTCCTCCAGCGGGTCATGGCGGTGCCGGCGGTGGCCGAGGCCTACCGGGCGCGGCTGCAGGAATTCCAGGGCACGCTGTTCCAGCCCG
>JAFLEG010000534.1 GCA_017302195.1 Verrucomicrobiota bacterium | reverse complement strand
CTGGAAATCGCCCAGCCGGTACCCGCGGGCGAGGGGTCCTCCAAAAAGGCCAAACTCGGGATCGTCTCCAAAACGATTGCCGCGGAACTGGGTGCCAAACCCCTCGCCCCAGACCTCTGCACCGCGTTCGTTGAAGGACAGGTCGTTGTTGACGAACTCCGTCACCTGGACGGTGTCCGCAACGAGGGCCGTTCCGTTGGCGAGTTGCCAGTCCCCAAAGGCGCCGCCCCCAAGTATCGCGTCCTCCAGGCGGGACTCGCGGACCTTCCTCATCACGATGGCGATTTCGGCGCCCCCGATGACATTGCGTCCGTAGGGGGAATCCACCGGACCCCGGAGCACCTCCACGCGACTGACATCGTCCAACTGGATCCCGGTGCCGATTTCCCCGCCGTGCCGGAATCCATCCAGGTCCATCCCCACGGTGTTTCCCAACAGGCGCAGGTCCTTGGCTTGCTGCACATGGATGCCGACATCCCGGGTGTTCGCGACCACATTGCCCAGAATCTGTGTGAGCGCATCGTGATCGAAGGTGAACGCGTCGGCGCCGATGACCTCAATGGCGGAACCGAGGCTGCGTTCGCTGAGGATTCGGGCGGTCTGAAATGGCGGGTATGCATGCGCGTCGTCCTGTGGAACTGCGGCAGCCCGGGGCGCCGGAGCGGGCGAGCCATCGAAGCCGAACCAGTTGCGATCGAGGGTGGATCCCGGCGCATTGCTCAGGACCAGCCCGGTACCGTCAAATCCGGTGAAGATCAGCCCCCGAACCACGAAGCGATCCCCGGTCAGTACCAGCCCATCGGCCCCGGGCCCGAGCGCGGTGCCATCGAGCCCCACCTGAAGCACCACGTCCCGGGTCGCGGGTCCGGAAATCGCACCGGGCTGGGTGAAGCCATCGAGGGTCACCGCCTGGGTCAGGCGGGGCAGGGGCGACTGGAGTTGGATGCGGTGGGGTCCGGCACCGGGAATATTGAAGGCGATCGTGCCCGGCCCTGTGGCAAAGATGTCCTCCGAGTCCTGCAAGGCGGCGCGCAGGGATCCGGGGCCGGCATCCGTGGCACGGGTCACGGCAAGCTGGGGTGGTGGAATCTCGGTGGTGGTGAGCGCCGAGGCTCCGGTCTCCGAGGTGCTGCCCCCGGCGTCGGTCGCCGTGGCCAGGATGCGTCCGCGCCGCGCCTTCTGCGGCAGGGTGAGGTCAAAGGCGACGTCGCCGGTGGCATCGGTGGTCACCGTCGCGCTGCCGAGGTGGCGCTCCAGCAGGAGCACGCCGCTGTTCTGGTTGGTCGGGATGGAATAGAAATCGAGGACGAACGAGGAGGAGGGGCGACTGTTCAGCGTGCCGGCGACGCGGGTGCCGAGGGCGGTCACCGTGGCGGACGTCACCGTGGGGGAGTTCTGCAGATCATTGGGGCCTTCATCGGCGTCTCCGGGGTCGTTTCCAAACACGGGGAGGTCTGGAATCGGGTTGCCGTTCGACAGCGCCCGATTGCCGCGGACGGCATGGCCGCGCCCCCCGGTGATGCTCACCGGATTGGCGCCGCTGATCCAGTTCGCCTCCCCGGGAAGCGGGCCGCCGATGAGCGAGGGCCCCGTGCTGGCCAGCAGCACCCCCAGATCGAAGCGCTGGGGATCCAGACGTCCGTCCGCACCCACGCCGATGAAGTTCCCCTGCACCCGCAGTCCGCCGCCTGCGGTGCCATCGGCCACCACGTGGCCGCCCGGGTTGGCTGCAAACCGGTTGCGGTGCGCCGGAAGCGGACCCCCGATTTGATGGCCGGATCCCAGGGCGACCTGGATCCCGGAGAAGCGGTTGCTTTCGATCAGACAGCCCTCCACGCGGTTGGAGTCTCCCCGCAGTTCGATGGCGGGTCCGTCGAATCCGCGGAGGGTCACTCCGCGCACCAGGTTGCCCTGGCTGGCCAAGACGAGGCCCGGGGCGCCGAACTCCAGTCCGCCGCCGACCAACTGGATGCTCCGCTGTGCATCATCGCCCTCCGGGTCCTGATTTGCCGCCGCGCCCGGCTGCGTGAATCCATCCAGGGTGACCGGCTCCACCGGCACCGGCAGCGGGCGTTGCGGCGTGATGAGGAACGGGCCGCTGCCGGGAATCTGGAACCGGATCCGGGTATTCTCGGCGCCGAAGATCCCATCGGCGAGGACCAGGGCCTGCCGCAGCGAGCCCGGCCCGTCGTCCTCCGTGGTCGTCACGGTGAACACGGCCGAAGGACGCGTGCTGCCGGCCCGCAGCGCGGCGCTGAACTCGGAGGTGTCGCCCAGGGCATCGGTGGCCGTCGCGGTGATCCAGCGACCGGAGGCCACCTCCGGGAAGGCGGCCTCGAACGGCGCGGCTCCCGTGGCATCGGTGGTGTGGGTAATCGAGCCCAGAAACTGCGCCCCCTCGCCAACGCCGGAGGGGTCGGGTGCCGGGCTGGCAAAGAAATCCATGCGGTAGCTGGCACTGGCCGCCCCTTCCATGACGCCGCGCACCTGCACGGACCCCTCATTCAGGGTGGCTTCGGTGAGCCGGGGAGCATTGGTGGGATCTTGAGCATCGCCGGGGTCGTTGGACGCCGGGCCGTTGTCGCCGCGGTCAATTCCCAGGTGGGCATTGGAGAAGATCCGGTTGGCCCGGATGAACACCGTGGCATCCCGGATCGGTACCGCGATGCCATCCTCCTCGTTGAACGCGATGAGATTCGCCTCGCCCGGCAGCAGTCCGCCGATGCGCAGGGGGGTGGTGCCGAAGACCTGGATGCCGGTGCGCGCATTGCCCAGGCGCAGGGTGCCGCCACGATCGGTGCCGATGGCATTTCCGGTGAGGACGTTGTTGCCATCCCGGCTGCCGCCCACGGAGACGCCGAGGAACCGGTTGGCCGAAATCACATTGGCATCCACCCGGGCATTGATGACATCGGACAGCTCCACCCCGGTTGAATTCCCCAGGGCATTGGTGCCGGTCACGTCCACGCCGATATGGTTGTTGGCGATGAGCAGGGTGCTGACCTGGATGGCCTGGATTCCGGTCAGGTGGCCCCCGATGACGTTGCGGGCTGAGGCGACCGCCCCCCCGATGGTGACATCGCCCCCGTTGAGGATCTCGATGCCGTTGCCCCCGTTGGAACGTGCGGTACGTCCGGTGGGATCCGTTCCGATGAAGTTCCCGGCGACCACCGTCTCCGGAGCGAGAATCCGGATGCCGCCATCCCGGTTTCCGGAGATCACATTGCGGTCGGCGGGCGACTCCCCGCCGACCCGGTTGCGGCGGCCCAGATCTAGCAGGAGCCCCTGGAAGTTCTGCCGCTCGGTGCCGTCCGGGGCCAGTCCGATCCAGCAGCCGGCCACGGTGTTGTTGGTGCCACGCAGCGCGATGCCGGGAGCGAAGCCGGAGATGGCCAATCCCCGGACCACGGAACCCGAGTCGGAAACGACGAGCCCGGCTCCAAACGTCGCCGGAGGCGAGACGAGATGAATCCGGAGCACGGCATCATTGCCGTCGGCCAGCGTGTTGGCCCGGGCTCCCGGCTGGGTATGGCCATCCAGGGTGACCGCAGTGGTGATTTCCGGAAGTGCCGTGGCCGGCTGGATTACCTGAATGCCATCGCCGGGAATATCGAACTCAATCCGGTTCCCCGACGTGGGGGTGGCATTGCTGTCCAGGATCGCCTGGCGCAGGGAGCCGGGGCCGGTGTCCCCGGTGTGGGTGACCACAAACGTCTGACCGCCGAGGGAGGAGCTCGCCTTGAAGGCCTCGGAGAACTCGGAGCTGTTGCCCGCCGCATCGGTGGCGGTGGCCGTGATGAGGATGCCCACCGTGGTGACCGGAAAGGTGACCTCAAAGGTGGCATCCCCTCCGGCATCGGTGCGGACCTCCTGGCTGCCCAGATACTGCTCGCCCTCGCCGTGCAGCGACGGATCCGCCACCCGGTTGGCGTAGAAGTCGAGCTGGTAGGGTGCATTGGGCAGCGTGTCGAGGCTGCCGGCGATGGTGACGGAGG
>JAFLEG010000533.1 GCA_017302195.1 Verrucomicrobiota bacterium | reverse complement strand
GCCCGCAGCCATGGATTCGATCTCGTTGAGGTGTCCGCCTCCGCAAATCCACCGGTGTGCCGCATCGTGGACTTTGGCAAGTTCAAGTACGAGCATGCCAAGCGGGAACGCGACTCGCGGAAGCACCAGCACGCCAACATCGTCAAGGAGGTGCAGTTGACGCCGCGCATTGATCCCCACGATCTCGGGATCAAGCAGGAGCATGCCGTCGCGTTTCTCTGCGAGGACATGAAGGTGAAGGTTTCCCTGCGCTTTCGCGGACGCGAAATGGCCCACACCGAAATTGGCATGGGCGTGGTCCAGAAGTTTCTCAAGGACCTGTCACCCTGGGGGCACCCCGACTTCACGCCCAAGCTGGTCGGGCGCTCCATCAATGTGATGGTCAGTCCGCTCCCGCGGGCGAAGCGGGCGCGCAATCCCAAGGAGGAGGCGCCGGAGCGCGAGGCAGCACCGGCCCCGGGTGGCAAGGCCCCGGAGACCTCCGCAACGGATCGGGCACGTCCGTCCGCACCGCCGCCACCACCGGATGTGGATCCTGCAGCGCCGGAGCCTGAGGCGTAAGGGAGCACCGGAAACGGTCCGGGGTCACCGCAGAAGTCTTGGGGAAACCCGAGGCTGTCGGAAATCGCAGTTATTGCGGGGTGAGAATCACCAATCCCCCCATCCGCTGCGCCATTCTCTGTGTCTCCAAGCCTCAGTGGTGATGCCTCTCCCAAGGTTCCGGCGCAGCGGTCATGGTTCCGGAGCCGCCAGATCCCCGGAGTCACCGGGCCGTTGAGCCGCGGGACCTGGAACCCGGCTCCCCGGAGCGGACGCGGTCCTTGGCCGCTTCCAGGTCCTGCTCCACGGACTGCTTTTCCGCCCGGAACCGCTGTCGCAAATGGGCCACGGCATCCTCGTCCCCGGCGGCCTGCGACCGGGCGACCTCGGCCTGCAGCGCCAGGTCCTTCTGGGCAATGGTCGCGGCGGCCACGGATTCGAGTTCAGCGATCTGATGCTTCTGCTCGGCGCTGAGGGTGCGCCCGGGGGCTTGGGCACCGAGACGCTCCATGGCCAGTTCATAGGCGGATTTCACGCGCACAGCGTACCGCCACCGAGGCGGCTCCAGCAACCGCGTGCATTCACAAGTTGTCGGTGGCGTTTCCGGTTTGCGGGCTTCAAGCAGGGCGAGGCTCAGAAGGATCTCCTCTGTGGCCTCTACCGCCCTCTGTGTGAGCCTCTCCAGCTCTCCCTCATGCCCACGCTGCCGACCCCTTCGGGATGCACCGCCAGAAACGGTAGGCTCAACCTGATTGTTGACATATCAACAATTGGCACTACACCAAATGCGTGGCCGACACCTCGACCCCGACATCGGACGCCGCGGCGCGGTACGCCGCGCTGCTGCAACTCCTGCGCACCGCGGACGTGATCTGGGATGCAAGCCGGGTGTTCTTCGAGCGCTGGGAGGTCACGCCGGCGCAGTTCAACCTGCTCAATCTGCTGGCGGACGCCGCGGAGGGCATGACCCAGAGTGATCTCAGCCGGGAGCTGCTCACCCACCGGTCCAACATCACCGGGCTGGTGGACCGGCTGGAGGACCGGGGCTGGGTGAAGCGGCGGGAGCAGGCCGGGGACCGGCGGGCGTGGCGCGTGATGCTGACCGCCGTGGGACGCCGCCGGGTCGCGGACATCCTGCCCCACTACCACCGCGCGGCCGAACGGCTCTGGGAAGGTGCCGGTCCTGCGGAGGCCCGGAGGCTGCTCGAGGTGTTGCAGCGGATCGCCGGCAATGCCCAGGCGGCGGCGGAACGGCTGGCCGGGAGGTCCTCATGAGTGCCGCCGCCAGGACTCCGGACGCACGGAACTACCTGCTGCTGCTGGTCAGCCAGTTTCTGGGCGCCCTGGGCGACAACGCCATCCTGGCAGTCATCGTCGGACAGCTCACCCTCCTGCAGAAATCGGGGCAGATCAGCCTGGAGGATCTCCGCACCCGCAGCGCCTTCTACACCAGCCTGCTGTTCGTTCCCTACGTGATGCTGGCGCCGCTGGCCGGCTACCTCAACGACCGGCATCCCAAGACGGCCTGGCTGTTCGGGGGCAACCTGCTGAAGCTGCTGGGCACCGCGGTCTGCGCCCTGAGCATCGGGTACGGCTATGTCTGGCAGGCCCCGGGCTACCTCATCGTCGGCATCGGCGGCACGCTGTACGGACCGGCGAAGTACGGCATTCTTCCCGAGATCCTACCCCGGGAGCACCTCGTGAGGGCCAACGGCCTGGTGGAACTGCTGACCCTGCTGGCGATCCTGTTTGGCGCCATCCTCGGTTCGGTGATCGTGGACCGCCTGCCGGTCGGGACCTGCTATGGCATCCTGCTGGTCCTCTTCAGCGCCTCCATGGCGCTCAACCTGGCCATGCGCCGCACGCCCTCCGATCCCTCGGTGCGTCTCGGCCGGAGCCTCACGGAATTTCTGTCCCACGGCGCCGGACTGCTCCGCGCGCCGCGGCTCGGCCGGATCCTGATCGGCACCGCCCTGTTCTGGGTCTGCGGCGCGGGGATGAAGATCAATTTCCAGGCCTGGGGACTGGATGTGCTCCGGCTTCCGGACAACACCCAGATCGCGCTGCTGGGACTCTGGCTTTCGGTCGGAGTGATGATCGGAAGCCTCTGGGCCGGCCGGCGCTACCGGGTGGGCGACCTGCGCGCCTCGCGCCGGTTTGGATTCGAGATGGCCGCCTGCATTCTGGCCATCTTTCTCCTGGGGCCGCTGGGCATTGCCGACTTCGGACGCCAGGTCTGGGGAGGCGTCGGACCCGATGGCACTCCCACGGTCGCGCTGGTCATTCTGCCGGTGGTCATGGCGGTGCTGGTGGGTGCCGGCATTGCCGCGGGATTCTTCCTGATCCCGCTCAACGCCGCGCTGCAGGCGGAGTCGGATCCCCAGAAGCTCGGCAAGACCATCGCGGTCCAGAATCTGGGGGACAACCTGGGCATGATGCTCGCCGGAGTCATTGTTCTCGGATGTACCCGGGCGGGATTGTCGGCCTCCCAGGTGTTCCTGGTCCTGGCCGTGCTGGTGACCTTGGTGGTGGCCTGGCTGCGCATTCCGGCTCCCGAACGCGATTCTGCGGAGTCCGGGACCTGACCCAATCGGAGCATCCATGGCCTCCACGGTCACCATCGCCCTGCCCGCCGGAACTCTGCGTCCGGAGGCCGCTCCGGCGGGGATCTCCTGGCCTGCGGGCCTTGGCCTGGCTCCGGGTTCGGCCGTGGCGTTTCAGTTGGCGTTTCTCGTTCCCGCACTGTCCCCACTGATCGTGGTCTGTCTCGGAGGCCTCTTCGCCCTCCGCCGAAGCCGCGGCCCGCGACAGGCCTTCTACCTCGGTCTGCTGGCGGGAGTGGGGGTTTTCGCGCCGCAGATGGGATTCCTGTGGACCATCTTCAACATCGCCGCCGTTCCGCTTTGGCTGATCCTGGCGTCGTTTCACGCCGTGTTTGTGCTCCTGATCCAGCGGGTGGACATCCGCTGGGGTTCCCGTGCCGCCCTCGCGCTGGCCCCCGTGCTCTGGTGCGGCATCGAGTACTTCCGGTCAGAGGTTTGGTGGCTGCGCTTTTCCTGGTTCTCCGCCGGCGCCTGCCTGCCCGCGGCCGGCCGAGGATTTTTGGCGGCCCTGGGCGTGTACGGAGTGGGCGCGGTGGCGATGTTGTTGGGAGCCAGCGGATGCCGCTGGCTGGAGCAGGGGCGTCCCGTGCCCTCCCGTCGCCTGGCCATCGCCGCGGGTGCCGGACTGGTGATCCTGATTGCCATTGGGGCCTGGCCATTCTGGACCCCGGATCGGGGAAATGCCCCGGCCCGCACCGTGGAAGTCGCCGGGACTCAACTGGAGTTTCCCGGAGTTCCCGAAGTGCGATTTGCCCTGGCCCGACTGCGGAAGGCGCATCCGGAGGCGGCGTTGATCCAGTTGAGTGAATACACCTTCGACGGTCCGGTGCCCGAACCGGTTCGGGCATGGTGC
>JAFLEG010000532.1 GCA_017302195.1 Verrucomicrobiota bacterium | reverse complement strand
ATGGCCAGGCCCCGGGTGCTGATCCTCGACGAGCCCTGCGCCGGACTCGATCCCGTCGCCCGGGAGCACTTCCTCCAGTTCCTCGATCGTCTCGGCCGCGCCGCCGGCGCGCCAACCCTCATCCTCGTCACCCACCACGTGGAGGAGATCACCCCGGTCTTCACCCATGCGCTCCTGCTCCGGGCGGGACGGGTGACTGCATCCGGTCCCGTGGAGGATGTCCTGACCTCCCGTCATCTGAGCGCCATGTTCGGATCCCCGGTCTCGCTCTCCCATTCCGGTTCCCGCTGGCACCTCGCCATCCGCTCCCGCACCCGCCGACTGATGTAGCCGGGGTAACCGATGACGTCAGGAGGCCCGACCTCCCCCCACACGCAGCCCTCCCGACGCCTTGGGCGACAGCCGAACGGAAGGAGATTCCTCAGTTTCAAGTGTTCGGTGTTCAGATCCGTCCGCCGGCCCGTGTCTCAAACGACTCCAATCCCTCCGGCTTCAGAATGGCAATGGTCTGATTTCAGACTACGATCCCGGCCCATGAAAACGATGCTGGTGAGCGAGGCCAAACCGATCCTCGGCGAACTGGTTCGCGAGGCGGCCATGGGTCAGGAGATCCGGATCTCCACCCGTGGGTTTGTCGCGCGATTGGTCGCGGGTGCCGAAACCCGGAGTACCGGCAAGGAAATGGTCGCACACATGACGGGAAGGCGGCAGGGACAGTTCAGCACCGATGAGATGATGAAGGCGGTCCGCGGCTAACGCCATGACGCTGGTGGACTCCCACGTCATCCTGGACCTGGTCACAGCGGACAAACGCTGGCTGGAATGGTCGTCCGGGCGCCCCGAGCAGGTGGCGGATTCCGGACCGGTCGCGATCAACCCGGTCGTCTTCGCCGAATGCGCCCATGGCTATGCGGACATTGCGGACCTGGGGTCGGACCTTCCCGCGAGGATGAAAATGCTGCCACTGACCTACGAAGCGGCATTCCTGGCCGGCAAGGCCTTCGCCCGGTACCGGCGTCTGGGCGGAACGCGGGAGCGGATTCTCGGCGATTTCTACGTCAGCGCCCACGCGCAGACGGCAGGCCTCACGTTGCTGACCCGCAATGCAACGCGCTATCGGGCCTGTTTTCCAACGGTGAAGCTGATCGCGCCCGACTGATCG
The DNA here is from genome assembly GCA_017302195.1 of Verrucomicrobiota bacterium. Taxonomy (GTDB): domain Bacteria; phylum Verrucomicrobiota; class Verrucomicrobiia; order Limisphaerales; family UBA9464; genus UBA9464. Next base: position 2,836 of record JAFLEG010000532.1, on the reverse strand, counting down.
ATTGCATGCCCGACTCTGGCGTCCTCATCACCGTTCCTCGTCTCCGACGGCCCGCGCCAGGTGTCAGGGTGATGACCCGCCCGGATATTGCCCCCGCCGCAGGCCCACACCGGGACTTCTGACAGGCTCTCAGGTCCCGCTTGAGTCCCCCATCCTTGCGGCCACTCTGCCGGATAAATGATGTCCTTTCGGCAGGCACTTCTGTCGTGCCTATTCCCCATTCTTGGCTGGTCCGGCTGCACCTCGATGCGGCCGGTGGTGATGCCCAATGAGGAGTCGCTCCCACCGGCGGACACCCGATTCTGGGGCCACATCGCTGACGCCCATCCCGGCGACTGGAGCTACGTTCTCAATCGGGGTGATGAGGCGTTGGACTGGCGGCTGCGGGCCATCGACAGCGCCACGGTTTCCGTGGACCTGGAAACCTTCCTCTGGAAGCCGGACCGCAGTGGTCGGCAGATCCTGGCAAGGCTGCTTGCCGCGGCGGACCGCGGGGTCCGGGTCAGAATCCTGCTGGATGACTCCTTCACCCTGCACGAGGACCTGGCGCTCCATGCCCTCGACGAGCATCCCCGCATCGGAATACGGATCTACAACCCGTACCGGCACCGGGCCAACAACGTGGTGCTGCGCCAGTTGTTCAACCTGGGCGACTTCTCCCGGGTCAACCACCGCATGCACAACAAGGCCCTCGTGGTGGACGGTGTGGCGGCCATCGTTGGTGGTCGCAACCTCGCCGATGAGTACTTTGGCCGCGCTCCGGACTTCAATTTCCGCGACCTGGAAGTGCTCACCGCCGGGAGGGGCGTGGCGGGAATTGTCCGGCACTTCGACCAATACTGGAACAGCGGCTGGGCGTTCCCGGTCGGGCACATCGTCAGGCCCCCGGGAGGCGCTCCACACCTGGACGACATGCGTCGCTGGCTCGCCGCCCAGTCCGAGCCGGCTCCGCCCCGTGATGCCGCCGCTCTAGAAGCCCGGTGGCGCGAGGCTGCCCGGAACGCCCAGCCGGGGGAGTCCACGTTCTTCTCGGATGTTCCTGCACGAGATGATCCCGCAGCGGAGACTGAGGCTCCCGACCAGTTGGCCGAGGTGCTGACCGGACTGATTGATGGGGCGCGGACGGAGGTCATCTTGATATCCGCCTACCTGATTCCCACGAGCGAGTTCGAAGCGGCCATCGAGCGGGCCGAAAGGCGGGGCGTGACGGTTCGCATTCTGACCAACTCGCTGCGCTCGAACAATCACCTGTCGGCCCACAGTGCCTACCGCAGCCACATCCATCGGCTGGTTTCCCACGGGGCGGACCTGCACGAGGTGAAGGCGAAGGCAGCGGACCGTCGCCTCTACATGGAGGAGCCCGTCGAAGGCAAACACCTCGGGCTGCACGCCAAGGTGCTCATCATTGATGACGACAGTGCCTACGTGGGCAGCTGCAATCTCGACCCGCGTTCGCTGAAGCTGAACACCGAGGTGGGGCTGATCATCCGCAGCCCATCGCTGAATCGCACGCTGCGCGAGGCGCTGGCGGTCGATTTCGCGCCGCGCAACGCCTGGGCAGTAAAGTTGTCCGAGGACGGTTCCCTGCACTGGCACGGGGTGGACGAGGTGTACGACGCGCCGCCGGCCGAATCCCCCATGCAGCGGCTGGAGGATTGGTTTCTGGGCCTGCTGCCCATCGAAGACCAGATGTGAACCGCCCGCCCCATGGGTTCCGGAACGCCCGCGGGGTCCCCCATGGATTTTCCTGGCTGCGGTAGAGAGCTTCGCGGCTCCCATGAGACGGACCGTTGGACTCCCAGATCCCTGAGATTCCGGGGCGTACCCACTCATCCCGGGACCTGCGCGTCCGGAGTCCACGGTTGAGGCCCGTCCCGTGCCCCTCCCACCACTCCGGGCTGCGTGGATCTTTTCATGCCGAGGCGTGGCATTTCCCGGAACAAATCGGCGACACTTCCGACCGCGCTCGCTAGTCTCCGATTGATGCACCGCGTCCGGCTGGCTCCCCCGACGGAGCGGCGGCCGTGGGCCGATCCCCACAGGCCCCGAGGCGCAGGCGTTTTGGTGGCCCTGGTCGTCATCGTGATCCAGACGTTCCTCGGAAGGGCGGAGGAGGTCCTGTGGTGCCGCTCGTTGAGCGTGGATCAGGGATTGTCCCAGAACATGGTCACCGCCATGGCGCAGGACAGCCAGGGATACCTGTGGTTCGGCACCCTCGGCGGGTTGAGCCGCTGGAACGGCTACGAGTTCGCGTCCTTCCCCCACGTCCGCGACGATCCCGCAACCCCGGGGGACTCGGAGATCCTGGCCCTCCACCGGGATCAGGGCGGGACCCTTTGGGCTGGAACCCGCCGGGGCGTGGACCGCTTCAGGCCGGCGGAAGGGGCATTTGAACGATGGGACAGCCGCGCTTCGGCGCCCAAGGGGGGAAATACCGTGCCGGCGGCGATGATCACGTCCGACCGCGCCGGACGCCTCTGGTTCGCCTCATTTACTGATTCGCGCCTCCATCGACTGGAGCCGCACCTCGGTCGCGAGACGGTCCACCCCCTTCCCGATCCGCGACCCCGGCGAATCACGGCCCTGCACGTGGACCAGTCCGACCGCCTCTGGGTGGCCACACAGCCGCCGGAGGAGGCTGCCGCGCCCGGGGACCTCGGCTTCCGGCTGTACCTGTGGGATGGATGCAGCGAGATCGGAGACGGTCCGTTGCCGGTCCCCCAGCAGCCCTTTCGCCTGGAGGAGACCGGGGGAAGGGTTCTCACCCTGCTCGAGGACCGCGTTGGGCGACTGTGGATCGGGCTCAATGGAGGCGGACTCCTCCGGTTCGACCCAC
>JAFLEG010000531.1 GCA_017302195.1 Verrucomicrobiota bacterium | reverse complement strand
ACCGCTCACCGAGATTGGACCGGGAGGCGTGCCGCGATGCTTTGTCCAGGGCCGGTGGTATGCGCTGTCCGGAGACCGGTGGGCAGCCCTGGACGCCATTCCGGCGAGCGGTCCGGGCGAGTTCTGGTTCCCCACCGAATCCGGCGCCGCCGCCCGGCTCGAGGTGCCGTGGAGCGCGGTGCGACAGATCCTCCGTGACGGATCGCGTGTCTTCATCGCCACCGCCCAGGCGATTCTGGTTGGCGCCGGCAACACCGGAGAGGCGATGCCGTGGCCATCCGCGGTGACCATCAACCAAGTGGCGATCGGCCCCGACCGGTCCCTGTGGGTGGCGTCGTCCGACGGTCTGCGCCTATGGACCGGCGAGGGGTGGCGTCCGTATGACGTGCGGGACGGCCTGGGACGCGGCTGGGCGGTGGACGATGTGCGCGGCGTGCTGTTCGACACCCGGGGGCAGCTCTGGTTCGCCTCGCGGGCGGGGGTGGGGTGCCGGACGCCGCAAGGCTGGCGGTTTTACGAAGGACGGGACGGACTGCCGTGGAATGACTTCACCGGAATGACCGCGGGACCCGAGGGCAGCGTGTGGTTCGCCACCCGGCTGGGAGCGATCCGTTTTGATGGGGCGGAGTTCCACTACCGGCAGGGTCCGCGCTGGCTGCCGGATGACCAGGTGCTGCAGATCGCCGTCACGGAGCGCGGGGACGCCTGGTTTGCCACCGCGGGCGGCGTGGGCGGGATCCTGCGTGAACCGATGACGCTGGCGGCCAAGGCGGCGCACTACGAGGACGAGATCGCACGGTATGTGCAGCGGACGCCCTATGGCTTCGTGGCGGAAGCTCCGCTGAAGACGCCGGGCGACCGCACCACCGCCAATCCGCAGGATTCGGACAACGACGGGCTCTGGACCGCGATGTACGGGGCCGGGGAGTGCTTCGGCTACGGCGCGCTCCGGGACCCGGCGATCCAGGCCCGGGCGCGCCGCGCCTTCGAGGCGCTGCGCTTCCTGCAGCAGGTGACCCAGGGCGGCACCCCGGCACCGCCCAAGGGCTACGTCGCGCGGACGGTGCGTCCGGTGTCCTGGCCGGATCCCAACGCCGGCCGCCGCGCCCGGGACGAGGCCGAACAGCAGGGCGATGCGCTGTGGAAGGTGTACGAGCCCCGCTGGCCACGCAGCGCGGACGGACAGTGGTATTGGAAGTCGGACACCAGCAGTGACGAGCTCGACGGACACTACTTCTTCTACCCGCTGTATTTCGACCTCTGTGCGGACACCGATGCCGAGAAGGCGCGGGTGCGGGAGGTGGTGCGGGACCTGACCGATCACCTGCTGGCGCACGACCTGACCCTCACCGACCACGACGGCAAGCCCACGCGCTGGGGCGTGTACGGACCGCAGGCCATCAACCGCGATCCGTCCTGGTGGGCCGAGCGGGGGCTGAACTCCCTCAGCATCCTGAGCTATCTGGCGGTGGCAGCCCATGTCACCGGGGACCCGAAATACACCGAGGCGTCTCGCAATCTGGTGGAGCAGCACGGGTACGGGCAGAACCTCATGTTCCCGAAAGTGCAGTACGGACCCGGATCCGGGAATCACTCCGACGACGAGATGGCCGTCATGTGCTTCTACAACCTCCTGAAGTACACGAAGGACCCGGCGCTGCGAAATCAGGCGCGCTACAGTTTCTACGCCTACTGGGCCAACGAGGCGCCCGAGGCGAACCCCTTCTTCAACTTCGCCTTTGTCCCGTTCGGACTCGGCCAGACCATCACCAACGTCTGGGGCAACTTCCCGGTCACGCCGTGGGACGGCTGGCTGCGCGAGTCACAGGCCACGCTGGAGGAGTTCCCGCTCGACCGGCTGAACTGGCCGCTCAAGAACTCCCACCGCCTCGACCTCTCCCTGCTCCCGCGTCAGCAGGCACGGGACCTCTACGACCCGCAGCCGCAGCCCCGCGGCGGACGGGTCAACGGCCGCGTGCTGCCGGTGTCCAACCGCCAGTTCACCCACTGGAACACCGATCCTTGGCAGCTCGACTACGGCGGCAACGGCGACGAACTCGCCGCCGGCACCGTCTTCCTGCTGCCCTACTACATGGGCCTCTACGAGGGCTACATCCAGAAGCCGTGAGGGTGGACCCGGGGTGGGGAAGCTTGACCGCGAATGAACGCTAATGGACGCAAATAGAGGCAGGAAAAGCCGCCCTTCACGGATGCCGAGGAGGCTCCCGAAGGTTTACTTCCTCCGGTCTCCATGGGCGTTTATTGGCGTCCATTCGCGGTTTCATTCCTGTGCCCTTTGACGGATCTCGAACGGCAACTGGCAAAACAGCATTGGGAGGACTCGTCAGCCGAGCGATGGCATGCACTCAGCAGCCCATCCAATTTAGAATGTTGGCCCGATTGGGTGGGCATTCAAGATCAGGAGTTTGCTCAGGGTGGCCGGACAGCCCGGGTCCTGAACCTGTTGTTCGCCATTCAGGCCGATGTGCCGTGCCTGCGCGTTCCCGGAGGATCCTATAGCGTGCCGGATTTCGAGCCGACAGGGTCATCCAGGGAGGCGCAGAATTCGGCGAACGCCTTCTCCTCCTCGCCGGTGGACACCCCGGCCACGATGTGGCCGGCCAGGCTTCGGATCACATGGGCCTGCGCCGGGGCAAGGGGCAGGCGTTTCACCACCAGGGCAATCACCGAGGCGAAGGTGTTTCCGTTGTAGAAGCAGAACGGCGCCATGCGATGGCAGCGGCGGCACAGGTCCACGGCCTCTTCGAGCGGCATGGGCTCCCGATGCCGTTCGTTCCACAAGTTTCGGGTGGCCTCGTGGCCGTCGGAAGTCGGCTTGTGGAGGGCGCCTTTGGCCTGACAGAGCACCGCGTTCTGCGCGGTGATCATCTCCCACGGGAAGGGAGCGAGCCATGGCGCCACCCGGGCCATGCGGGCTACCTCGACTTGGGACGCGACGCGGATGCCGCCTGCTTCCGCAACCGCTGCAGCTCCGCGACTCCGGCGCTCTTCAGATGGCCCTTGCCGGTCCGGGCATAAACCGGTTCCGCCGCAAAGCGGTCCTGCATCGCCAGGCCCTCGGCCATCAGCTCGCGAAACACCGGGTCTGCCAGCAGCTTCGGATCCACTTCCGGCTTCATGGACCTCAGGCTAGGCCCCGCCGCCGGCACCCGCAACCTTCGCCTCGGACCTTCGGGCCAGCATCGCCGCCATGCGCGGATCGGACGCCACCCGGGATGCCGGAACGTGCGCCGGATCCACGGTGCCTCCGGCGGCGATCAGGGCCGCGACCACTTCGTAATGGTCAACTCCCGTTGAATGTTCCGGGGGATGCGCCCACCCATGGAGCGCCCAGCCCAACGGGGTGTTGCGCCACCTTTCATCCTGCACATTGACCCGGGGCCGCGGCTTCCGCTGCAGGATCAGGGTCACCAACTCCGCGAAGCCGCCATAGGCCGCCCAGTGGAGCGCCGTCTGACCACGATGGATCTCGTCCGGCACCGCACCCCGTTCGAGCAGGAACCGGACGACCTCGGTGCGCCCATACTCGCAGGCCCACTGGAGGCCGGACTTCAGTGGGTCCGGAGTGGCGCCGGAACGCAGCCGTCCCTCGGGATCGAAGAACCTCCGGACCTCCTCCAGCCGTCCAACACCGGCGGCGCCCTCCAGATCCAGACGCGCGCCCCGCTGTGCGAGAAACTCCGCGGCGCCGGGCCGGCCGTTGGCAAGGCAGCCGTTCACGATGGACTGTCCATTGCCGGCGGCGCGGGGGTGATCCATCGCCGCGCCATGGTCCAGCAGGAAGGCCATCAGCGCGTTCTGCACGCCGGCCTGGAGCGGATGAATGCTGGTGGCGACCAATCCCAGGGTCGTCGAGCCGCCATACATGGCTGCCATCGCATCCACCACCGCTCCGGCCCGCAACAGGATCCCGGCAATCTCCACGGCGTTGGGCGGTGCCCGCTGTCGCCAGCCTTCGACCCCGTTGGCGCCCACGTAGTGCAGC
>JAFLEG010000530.1 GCA_017302195.1 Verrucomicrobiota bacterium | reverse complement strand
GCGAGGAGGAACGGGTCCTGCTGGCGCCGCCGTTGGACGCCATCCGTGATGTGATGTTCTCCGCCGACAGCTCCGTGCTCGCGTACTCCCGCCGGTCCGATCCGGCGGGTCCTCCCGCGGGAAATCCCTGGCAGGTCTGGGCGATGGCGGTGGCCAGCGGGAACGAAAAACTGATCAGTGCCACGCCATCCGGCACCCACGGCGCCGGGAACAGCCGTGAGCCCCAGGTCAGCGCCGACGGACGTTTCATCGTGTACCGGACGGAGGCGGCAGACGTGGTTCCGGGCGGCAACGGTCCCACCCAGGAGATTGTCGTCCATGACCGGTATCTGGGCGTCACCCGGCGCCTGTCGGTGCCGGCCGACGGCGGGGTCGCCAACAACCGATCCTCGCGTCCTGAAATCAGCGGCGACGGCCGGACGGCTGCATTCTCCAGCGCTGCCAGCAATCTGGTCCCGGGAGATCACAACGGACTGGAGGACGTCTTTGTGATCTCCATCCCGAGCGATCCGGCGCCGGATGCGGATCAGGACGGCTTGCCCGATGGCTGGGAGGAGGACCAGTTTGGATCCCGGGCCCGCGACGGTGCCGGCGACGCGGATGGCGACGGATCCAGCGATGCCGAGGAATGGTCCGTCCGGACGGCACCCACCGACACCGCATCACGCTGGCAGGTGCGCCTGGAGTCCACTGAAGCCTCCCGGTCGGTCCACTGGCGGGGCGCCGCTGGAATGGCGTATCAGGTGGAACGAGCCGACACCCTGGCCGCCGGGAACTGGCTGCCGGTCGGGTCGCCGGTCGCCGGATACGAGGGGATCATGTCCGCCGCCCTCGACGGGGAGGTGTCTGGAGGATTCTTCCGAGTCGTGGCCTCGCGTCCCTGATCCCTGGCCGTGGCTTGCCAGGGATGGCACCGCGCAGGTTCAGCGACGCTGACACAGGCTTGCGGTGGGTGTGGTGCTGGTGATCACCCGGCGGGGACTCCGATTCCCGAGGATGCCCCAAAGACAGCGTGTCTCCGTTTCCCGACGCCTCTGCGGCGGACTCCGGCCGCGCTGGTGGCCTGGGTGCATCTGAATACCCCATCCCGTCCCCACATCCGCGATTGACACCGCCTGTTTGGTTGTTATCAAACACTGGAGGCGAAACCGCCATGACTCCCAAGCTGCACCTCCACATTGACGAGCGGTCCGGGGTGCCGGTGTACCGGCAGATGATGGACCAGATCAAATACTACGTCGCGGGAGCCACGCTGCGGCCCGGCGATCAGATTCCGTCCATTCGCGAGCTGGCGGCCGCGCTGGCGGTCAATCCGACCACGGTGGTGAAGGCCTACACCGAGCTGGAGCGTGAAGGCGTGATCGAGAAGCGTCATGGCAAGGGGGCGTTCATTGCTCCCGAGGCGCCCTCGCTGACCCAGGCGGAGCAGGAGGACGCCCTGCGCCGGTCGGCGAAGCAGTTGGCGGTCGAGGCCACCCAGATGCATGTGCCGACGCCCAAGGTCATCACGGTGGTGCGCGAGGAGCTCAGCGCGCTGGGCCCGGTGCGCGGCGACGAATCGGAGCCGGTCAAGTTCGCCGTGATGGTCGGCGGCCATTGACCGGGGAGCGCGGTGGAACCCGTCATCTACGCGCGGGGCCTGGGGAAGTCCTTTCGCAGCGGGGCGATTGCCCTCAATGGATTTCAGATCCGCGTCGAGGCCGGCGCGGTGTACGGGCTGATCGGGCGCAACGGCGCCGGCAAGACCACCGCCCTGCGGGTGCTGATGGGATTGCTCCATGCCGACCGCGGCGACGCCCGCGTGCTCGGTGCGAGCCTCTGGCAGGCCGACCGGGCGCACCGCCAGCGGGTGGCGTACCTGTCCCAGAGCCAGCAACTGCCCGACTGGATGTCGCTCGACGACCTCAACCGCTACACCGGCCACTTCTATGATCACTGGGATGCGGCGTATCTGGGGGAACTGGCGCGCCGCTGGGATTTGCCGCGGAGCACTCCCATCGTCCGGCTTTCCGGCGGCAATCAACGCCTGGCGGCGCTGGCCCTGGCGCTGGCGTCCCGTCCCGAAGTCCTCCTGCTGGATGAACCCGCCGCCGGGCTGGATCCCATCGCGCGCCGGGAACTGAACCAGTGCCTGATTGACGCCCTGCTGCATGGGGACGGATGCACCATCCTGCTGTCCACGCATCTCCTGGGCGATCTGGAACGTCTGGCGACGCAGGTGGGGATCATGGATCAGGGCCGGGTGGTGGCCGAAGGGGCTGTGGAGGACTGGCAGCGGACCATGCGGCGGGTGCAAGTGGTGTTTCCCGGGGACGCGCCGCCGAGGGAGTTCGCGATTCCTGGCGCCCTGCGGTCCACGATCCTGGGCCCGGTTGTGACCGCCCTGGCCCGGGTGACCGATGACGCGCAGCTCGCAGGCATCCGCAGTCTGCCCGGGGCGCGCGTCTATGTGTTTCCGCTGACCTTGGAGGAGCTCTTTGTGGACTGGTTTCGGGAGGCCTCGCCGCCGGATCCGGCCGCGTCCGGCGACGACGCCGAGGCGGGGCGGATTGAAGCGCAGGGCCACTGAGCAGTCTCTACTTGCGGTCATCACGGAAGGGCGCCCGCAGGACCTCGCGTCCCCCGGACACGATCTCGCCGCCGACGTTGGTCATGAGATGGGCGTGCCGCCGCAGTTCGCGGATCGAGCTGCGTGTGAGGCCCAGGAGTCCGCCCGGGGTCAGCACCATCTGGGCGGTGCTGGTCAGCGTGAGCAACGGGTTGAAGGGGCTCATCCGTCGCATGGTCCGCCACACGTCTTCCGGGGCGTGCGCCTCGGACTCGGTGACCCAGTCCAGCAGATGCGTGCTGAGCAGGCATCCGAGCATCGAGAGGGCGATCAGCAGATGGTAGTCCCGAATGGTCTGCCCGACGAATGACCCCAGCACATCCGGCAGCAGTCGCAGGATCACGCCGCCCAGCAGCGGGCCAAAGGCGGTCAGAAGGCTGGTCAGGGCCAGGAAGACGGCCACATAGGGCGCCTTGTTGGCGGGGGCGAGCTTCAGCATCAGGTGGAACTGGCAGAGCTGGAACCCGGCGGTCGTGCCCCCCACCACCAGGTAACAGAAGGCCAGGTGCCAGAAGAACCGCTCCCCTGCCAGCGCCCAGCAGCCCAGGGAAACCAGCGCCCAGACCAGGGAGCAGACGTAGAGCACGGGCTTGCTGCCAAACCGGTCGCAGAGGCGCCCCCAGCCCTTCAGGGTGAGCAGTCCGCCGATGCCGGCAATCGCGGTGAGCAGTCCGACGTCGCCGACCGGCCGGTGCAGGCCCTCAATGAGGAATCCCGTGTAGAACGGCTGCCCGAGGTTCAGCAGGAAACCCCAGCCGCCAATGAACAGTGCCAGCTTGAGATAATTTGGATTCCGGAAGGGCATCGTGATCTCCCCAAGTGTCGGCGGCTGGGGCGCCCGCTGCAGCACCGACTCCGGGAAGCGCATCCGGGTCAGGAACAGGAAGCCGATCAGCCGCGCCAGTCCGGCCAGGGCAAAGATCCAGCCGAAGGTCACCAGCGAATTGCGTCCCAGGTCCGCCACCCGGCTGGCCAGCACCACGGCGAGCAGGGTCCAGAACCCGAAGATGAGATTGCGGCGCCCGAAGTACTGTCCGGAGAGTCGCGGCGGCACCAGGTCGGCAATGGCGGCCGACCAGGCCACCGATCCCAGGCTGTTGGCCAGGGTGGCCACGGTCAGCAGCACCGCGAAGGCGGCGCCGCGTTGCGATTCCGGCATCCAGGGCAATCCCGCAACCAGTCCCCAGGGGGCCGCACTCAGGAGAAAGGAGACCGCCATGATCTGGTACAGGGACCACCGGCGTCGGAGCCAGGTGGCCAATGGAGGCTGCACCAGGTTGCACAGGTGCGGCAGCGCCGCCATCAGGCCGATGGCCCCGGGTCCGAAGCCGAGCGCGGTGATGGCGAAGGCGATGACGAACGGGAAGCTCGGCATCGTGAGATTCAGCATGGGCACGCT
>JAFLEG010000529.1 GCA_017302195.1 Verrucomicrobiota bacterium | reverse complement strand
CAAGGCGGCTACCGCTCCGGCATTTCCCTCCGGACTCCCCCCCGCAATGTCGCGACACTACCCTCCGCCCGTGGATGCCTTCGTCCAGCAGCTTGAAGCCCATCTCCGGTCGCACTCCCTGCTGCCTGGGGATGGCCGCCTGGTGGTGGCGGTGTCAGGCGGGCTGGATTCGATGATGCTGCTCCATGGGCTGCATGGCCTCGTGGATTCCCTGCGGCTCCGACTGGTCGTGGCCCATGCCAACCATCAACTGCGTGGACGGGAATCCGCCGGGGACGCCCGGAGCGTGGCCCGGACTGCGGCGCGGCTCGGGCTGCCCTGCATCCAGGCCCGATTACCGGTCGCCGCTGCGCGGGCTGCCTCCGGCGACTCGCTCGAAATGGCGGCCCGAAGTCTCCGGCATCAGTTTCTGGCTGATGTGGCTGTCGCCCGCGGCATCAGCACGGTGGCGGTGGCCCATCAGGCGGATGACCGGGCGGAGTTGGTGCTGCTCCGGCTGATCCGCGGGGCGGGATCCGACGGGCTCGGCGCCATGTCCTGGAGCAATCCATCGCCCGCCAACCCTGCGGTCCGCCTGATTCGTCCGCTGCTGGGGTTCACCAGGAAGGCCCTGGAGGAAATCGCCCGGAGCCGGGGCATCCGCCACCGGGAGGACGCCTCGAACCGCGACCCGGGCATCCTGCGCAACCGGATCCGCACCGAACTGCTGCCCTTGCTGGAGCGGGAGTACTCGCCGGCCATCCGCAGCCTGCTGGTCCGAACTGCCGACGTGCTGGGAGCCGAGGCCGAGTTGGTGCAGACGGAGGCCGAACGCTGGCTGCAGGCTGAAAAGCCGCCGCCGTTTGACACCCTGCCCACCGCCCTGCAGCGGGCGGTGCTGCGGATCCAGATGGTTCGGGCAGGACATCCCGTGGGATTTGAGCCGATCGAGCGGCTCCGGACCGCGGGATCTGTGGAGGAAGTGGCACCGGGGATCCGGTTCCAGCGCGATCCGTCCGGCCGCCTGCGGCGGAGGACGGCAAACGACCTGCCGGCGTTTGACGACAACGCGCAGTGGCTGGCGCTCGCCGCCCCGTCCGGGAGCGCCACCGTGGCGGGCACGCGGGTCCAGTACCGGCTTGCCCGAAGCCGTCCGCGCCGGAGCGGACACGCCGCATCCGCTGCGGAAGCCTTCGATGCCGACGCGGTGGGTGATTGGGTGCTCCTGCGTCACTGGCAGCCCGGGGACCGCTTCCAGCCTCTCGGATTTCCACGTCCCTCCAAGCTCCAGAATCTCCTGGTGAACCGGAAGGTCCCTGCCGCCCGTCGCCGCCAACTGCTGGTGGCCGCCACCCGGGACGGCGTGGTGTTCTGGGTGGAGTCCCTGCCGCCGGGCGAAGCCTTCAAGGTCACCGCCGCCTCCCGCCACGTTCTCCTGTGGAAGTGGCGGGCATTGGCCTGATTGCGGGGGAAACACGGCTTGCGCCATCCGGACGCACTGATAGTTTGATCTCAGTTCGCATGGCCGAAAACAACGACAACCGCGGCGCCTCCGGAGGAGGCTCCAGTTTCACCGCCCGCACGTGGCTGGTCTGGATCGCCGTCCTCGCCCTCATTCCCATCCTGCTCTTCCTTCAGAAGACCAGCCAGCAGCGCTACCTGCCCATTTCCCAAAAGGATCTGCAGGGACTGGTGTCCTCCAACCTCGTGGAGAGTGGTGAGATCTATTTCACCCCGCAATCGCAGCTCCGGCTGGTGCGGGGACGCTACAAGGCCTTGGATGCCACCCGGACCAACCAGGCCTTGGTGCCCTTTTCCGTGGAGGTCTGGTATTCGGACCCCGAGCTGATGAAGTCCCTGGTCAACTCCGGGGCATTCCGTCCGGTGGAGAACAACAATGCCTTTCTCCAGGTCCTGCTGGGCCTCATGCCCGTCCTGATCATCGGCCTGCTGGTCTGGTTTTTCTTCATCCGCCAGATCAAGGCCGCCGGACGCGGGGCGCTGAGCTTCGGCAAGTCCAAGGCCCGGCTGCTCAGCAAGGAGAAGAACAAGACGACCTTCAAGGATGTGGCCGGCGTCGAGGAGGCCAAGGAGGAGGTCGCCGAACTGGTGGAGTTCCTCAAGGATCCCAAGAAATTTCAGAAGCTGGGCGGAAGGATTCCCAAGGGCGTGCTGATGGTCGGCCCGCCGGGCACCGGAAAGACGCTGCTCGCCAAGGCCATCGCCGGCGAGGCCGACGCCGCCTTCTTCAGCATCAGCGGCTCCGACTTCGTGGAGATGTTTGTCGGCGTCGGCGCCAGCCGGGTGCGCGACATGTTCGAGCAGGCCCGCAAGAGCACCCCCTGCCTGATCTTCATTGACGAGATTGACGCGGTCGGTCGCGCCCGCGGGCACGGCATGGGCGGCGGCAATGACGAGCGGGAGCAGACGCTGAACGCGCTGCTCGTCGAGATGGACGGCTTCGACACCACCGAGGGCATCATCATCATCGCCGCCACCAACCGTCCCGACGTCCTGGATCCCGCCCTGCTCCGGCCCGGACGCTTTGACCGACAGGTGACCGTCAATCTTCCGGATGTGCGAGGCCGCGAGGCCATCCTCAAGGTGCACGCGAAGAACGTGAAGCTGGAGAGCACCGTGGATCTCTCCGTCATCGCCCGGGGCACCCCGGGATTCTCGGGCGCCGAGCTGGCGAACCTGCTCAACGAGGCGGCCCTGATCGCCGCCCGCGCCGGCCGCAAGGCCATCGGCATGCACGAACTGGAGGAGGCCCGGGACAAGGTGCGCTGGGGCCGCGAGCGCCGCAGCCTTGCCATGTCCGAGGAAGAGAAGCGCGGCACCGCCTGGCATGAGGCCGGCCACGCCCTGGTCAACGTCCTCCTGCAGCACACCCACCCCCTGCACAAGGTGACCATCATCCCGCGCGGGCGCGCCCTTGGGGTGACCATGTATCTGCCCAAGGAGGACGTGCTCAACATGCGCCGGAAGCAGGCCGTGGACCTCATTGCCACGACCATGGCCGGCCGCATTGCCGAGGCGCTCCTCATTGACGACATCTCCAGCGGCGCCTCGAGCGACATCCAGCAGGCCACCTCCATCGCCAAGTCTATGGTCATGCACTGGGGCATGAGCGAGAAGCTGGGCCATGTGCTCTACGGCGAATCCCAGGAGTACGTGTTCCTGGGCCGCGACATGATGCGCTCGAAGGACTACAGCGACGAGACCGCGGAACTGATTGACGCCGAGGTGAAGCGCTTCGTCGAGGATGGCTACAACACCGCCAAGCGCCTCATTGACGAGAACCGCGACAAGCTGGAGATCATCGCCAACGCGCTGCTCGAATACGAGACGCTCGACGGCGCCCAGGTGGAGGAGATCGTCAAGACCGGCAAATTCACCCCGCCCCCGGTGAATCCCGGCCAGGTGGATCCCCCGTCAGGCGCGCAGGCGGCCACGCCGCTGCCCGAGGTGATCAAGCCTGCCCCGCCCAAGCTTCCCGGATTCGGCTCCCCCGCCCCGGCCGCGGCGTAGCAGGCCGTTTCACAAAGCTACGGAACCTTCAGCAACTCCGCCTCGGTCCAGGAATCCTCCCGGTCCTCATGGGCCTTGCGCACGGCAGCGACGGCTTCCGCCGTTACCGGTGATGCCGTGTTGCCCCATTCCCGCCGCACATAGGTCAGCAGGTCGGCAATCTGGCCATCCTCAAGGGCCGGAGCGAACGCCGGCATGGCCAGGTTCCAGGTGGTGCCGTTCACCGTCAGTGCATCGCGAACGCCGTGGAGGGCGATCCGGATGAGCCGCTGCTCGCTCCCGGTGGTCCATTCCGAAGCAACCAGCGGCGGGGCCAGACCCTCCTGTCCCTTGCCGTGGGGCTGGTGACAGGCTCCGCAGATGAGCGGGTAGAGCTCCCGACCCCGTTCAAAGCTCTCCTGCGCGGCGCCCTGCAGCGGCGGGACCACCACCGGAGCGACATAGCCCGGCTTGTTCGGCCAGACCAGCAGCGGATCGAGTCGCGCGAGGCGGTTCGGCACAT
>JAFLEG010000053.1:7101-12079 GCA_017302195.1 Verrucomicrobiota bacterium | reverse complement strand
CGGCGCCGACGACAAGCACCTTGTATTTCCGCTTGTTGGCGGGGTTGATGAGCTTGGACTCGAACTTGTAGCGCTCCCATTTGCCGTCCAGCGGACCGGAGGGAATGCGTGAATTCAGCGTGGCCATGTCAGCGAACAACCTCCTCTCCGACGGATGCGGTCAGCGCCGTGGCGCGCGCCTTCTCGACATAGGAACCTCCCAGCCCGGCCAGGACCGCCACCGGAATGGAGGCGTATCCCAGGAACAGGGCGACACTCGCCACCCGGGCCGCCAGCACCACCCGGGGCCACCAGGCGCTGCTACGCAGCCCCAGGGACTGGAAAAGCGAGGCCAACCCGTGGCTCAGGTGCATGAACAGCAGCGCCTGCGCCAGCAGGTAGAACAGCGAAACCCACCAGATCTGGAACCCACGGATCATCATCGCATAGACGTCGTGGGTGCGGACGCCATTGGGCAGCGAGGTCTCCATCCTGCGAAAATCCACGCCGCCGTTGACCGCGGGAACCAGCGCCGTGAACTGCAGCAGGTGGTAGATCACGAAGGCCAGCACCACCAACCCGCTGACCAGCATGAGGCGCGAGGCCGCGGATGCCCCATAGGGCTGGCGAGCGCCGGCATAGGGGACCGGACGCGCCGCACGGTTCTGTCGGGCCAGGGAGACCGCGGAGGCGATGTGCAGTCCGACCACCGCCAGCAGCCCGATCCGCGCCCCCCAGATCAGGCCCGGCTTGCTCTTGAGAAAGTGGGCGTAGGCGTTGATCAGGTCGGGGGACCCGAAGACCTGGAGGTTCCCGGCCAGATGCCCGACCAGGAACAGGAAGAGCAGCGCCCCCGTCAGCGCCATCACAAACTTTCGCCCGACGGTGGACCGCCAGAGGTGTTCCATCACGTTCATGAGATTGCCTGCAGGGCCCGAGGCAACTGCATTAGTGATCATGAAACGGGCCTCGTCCCGCGGCGTCAACGCGTGGCTCGCGATATAAGCCCCCCTTCCGCCAGTCGTTAGTCCGGATGCCCCCCTGCCAGATCCCGCGGAAGGCACCTCACCGGGAGAACCCCGTGGTCAACCGGCCACGTACCCGGATCTCGCCACGGACCAGCGCCGCCACCACCTCGGGATACAACGCGCGTTCGGCATCCTGGATCCGGGCATGCAGGGTTTCCGCAGTGTCCCCATCGCGCACGGGCACCGCCTGCTGCCCGAGGATGGCCCCGGTATCCACGCCCTGATCCACCAGGTGGACGGTGCACCCGGTCACCTTGACCCCATAGTCCAGCGCCTGCTTCCAGGCCGCGAGACCGGGAAACGAGGGCAGCAGGGAGGGATGGATGTTGATCACCCGGCCCTCGTAGGCCCGGAGGAACTCCCCCTTGAGGATCCGCATGAAGCCAGCCAGCAGCACCCAGTCGGCCCGGGCCTCGCGCAGGGCCGCAATGAAGGCGGCCTCGGCGGCCTCGTCGAGCTTGGTGCGGAAGGCTCCCGGCGCAATGTGCCGGGACGGGATGCCGCGGTCCGCGGCGTGCTTCAGGATGCCGGCATCCGGCACATCGCTCACCACCACCGACACCCGGGCCGGGATCCGCCCGGCCGCGATGGCCTCCGCAATGGCGACGAAGTTGGATCCCTTGCCCGAACCCAGCACGGCAAGACGACAGGAGGCGGAACTGCCCACACGCGAAGCGTAGCTCCATGAAGCCACGGGCACACCGAGAATTCGCGGACAGACGGCGGGACGCGACGGCGTGGACACCCGACCCGGCCGGCATCCAGCCGATCCGGGAGCCTCACTGCCGCAGGATCCGGTCAGTCCAGTATCCGGGCCCGGTACAGCACCGCCGTGCCGGCCCCCAGCGGCACGGTCAACGCCCCCTGACCGGTGAAGTTCTCGAAGACATGGAGCGGACGCCAATGCGCCCCATCCACCCGGTGTTCCAGCAGGTAGCGGAATCCCGGGGCGCCGGTGACCTCGAGGACCAGCGCGCCGCCCTCGTCCGTCTGGCGGACCACAATGCGCCCGACGGTGAATTCCGGGAGCCCCAGTTGCAGGGAGAACGAGGGCAGTCCGGCCAGCACCACTTCAGACCCCAGCGGAGGATCACTCAGCTC
This sequence comes from Verrucomicrobiota bacterium, assembly GCA_017302195.1. Classification (GTDB taxonomy): domain Bacteria; phylum Verrucomicrobiota; class Verrucomicrobiia; order Limisphaerales; family UBA9464; genus UBA9464. The sequence continues at coordinate 9,971 of JAFLEG010000053.1, read as the reverse complement.
GCGCTCCAGAAGGGGGGAGCGTCCGAACCGCAGTCCGAGCGCCCGCGCCTCCTCATAGCTCGCCGCGCGGGAACGATCCCAGGCCCGCACCTGCACCAGAAACGATCCGTCCGTCGCAACCTGGGGCAACAGCACCCGGGCCGGTCGCCAGCGCCCTTCGAGGAAGGCGTCCAGAAACGGCTGCGGTTCCCCGACCGGACGCAGGCGGTCCACCGACGGCCCGGCGTACAACTGAGCGGCGAAGCCCGGCCCATGCAACGGGGTCTCGCCATCCACATCGAACACCTCCACATCCACGGGCGGCACGCTGCCGGGAATCCATGCGGCAAACTCGAACGAAGTCCCCTCCCCCGCAGGCGTCTCCGCCGCCGGGGTGAGGAAGGCGGGAAGGCTGGTGGAGGATTCGGTGAAGCTCCACACCTGGACCGAGTACTCGCCCAGATCCGCCGGGGAGACTGCGGGAAACTCCAGCACGCGTCCCGTGGCTCCGGGCACCGGTTCGCCGTTCCGCAGCCACTGATACCGCAGCGGCTCGGGACCGACCGCGGTCACGGAAAGGGCGAAGTACTGTCCGGTCACCACGGCGTCTCCCTGGGGCTGGCGGACGATCTGCGGGCTGGAGGCGACCCCGGTGGTCAGCGGCACCGGATCGCTCCACGCCACCCCAAAGGCATTGCTGACCGCAACCCGGTAGGCGCCGCCGGCGGCGGCCGTGACGGGGTCCACCACCAGCACATGGCCCTGCTCACCCGGAATGGCCTGATCGTCGTGCAGCCACTGGTAGGACAGCGGATCGCTTCCGGTCGCCCCGACCACCCAGGAGGCGCCGCCGCCGACATAGGCAAACGCCGCCCGCGGCGGCGTGACGATCGCCGGGGGTTCATTCAGCCACACCACGCTGACGGCATCCAGGGCGACCGTCGCCCCGGCGCATTCCAGGCGCAGTTCCGCCCCGTCGGCCACCGCGGTCACGTCGCGCACCCACCAGTGCCAGTAGTCCTGGGGAAATCCCGTGGCGAAGGTTGCCTCCCCTCCCTCCACGGCGCCCAGCATCACCCGGACCAGGGCCTCGCCCGCCCCGGCATCCCCGCGCGCCGCAAAACGGATGCGGTAACGCCGCCCGGCCACCGTCGGCACCGTCTGGCGAACCGTGGCGCCGGCGTTCACGGCGATGCAGTTCCCGCCATCCGCCGCGCCCGGCGGCGGCGTTCCGACGTAGCCGAGATAGCCGGGCTCAATGGTCCAGTGCAGGTCCGGCGACCCGTCCCGCAGTTCCTCGAAGCTGGGGTTTGCCACCAGGTTGCCGGGCACGGCCACGACCCGGCGTTCCGACCAGAGCGGATTGACCAGCAACTGCACATCGCCCACCGCGCCGGGTTCGGCCTCGATGGCGATGAAGTATTCGGTCCCGCCGACCGCCCGGAACCGCACGTAGTCGCGGCCCGAGGCGCGCCGCGTCAGCGCCTCAACCCGCGTGCCGGTGTACACCGACAGCACGGCATCGCGCACGGTGCCCTCGTCATTCCGCAGTTCGAGCTCCCCGTGGAGCGGCATGACGAAGCGCCACCAGAGACTCTTGCCACCCCCGGACCGGTGCTCGGGCTCGCCGGGCTCGCGGGTGGCTTCGGTCACCGCCAGGCGCGATGCCGCGTCGGCCGGAGTCCACCGGATGGCATCGGCAAACCGGTCGTTGGGTGCCGGCGCAAAGGGCTCGAACCCGATGGAGAACTCGGCAAATCCCGTCCCCCCCTGGAGTCGTTCCACGGCGATGTGATACACCTGCCCCGCCAGGGCGGTGAACACCATGTGTCCCGGCGACCGGCTTCCCGCCACCCGGGCCAAACGGTCCACCACCGGCCCCTGATACACGGCGACCCGCGCGGCGTCGTCCCGCACCAACTGCACCACGGCGCGGCCCGTGGCCGGTGCGGCCCAGGACCACCACGCGCTTTCCCCGGTCAGCACGTCGGTGCTTCCGGGCAGGCCATGGACGGGTTCCCCCGCCTCCCGCGTGGCGCCCCGAAAGAACCCCCGGACCTCCGGCGCAGCGCCGTCCAACCGAAGGCGATCGCCGAACCGGTCGTTGGCGGGCGCGGGCGGGTGGTAGGTGGCGCGCAGCGTGTACTGATTGGTTTGAAGCCGGAGCCCGTGGACCGCAAACGGCAGCCGGTCACCGGCCGCGACCGGCACGATCACCGGGCGCTCCCAGGGCACCAGATCCAGCGGGGTGAGGGACTCCAGCCGGTCGCCGCGAAACACGGTGATGTCGGCGTGTGGATCGGTGTCGAGGACCAGGAACCCGGCCTGGACCGCCTGGTAATCCCACCAGAGACTTCCACGGACGTTGGCGAACACCCCCTGGACAATCCGGTCGGGCTCGCCCGCTTCCAGCGTGGCGCTCTCCAGGGACGCCACCGCAAGGGTACCGGCGGCATCCACCGGAGCGCGCAGGGCAAAGGCATCATTCGGCGGCGGCGGCGGGAGCGGAGCCGCCTCCAGCCGCAGATCGAAATCCCCCTCCCCACCATCGAATGCGGCGCCCGCCACCAGGAGGGTGTAGGTGACTCCCGCGGTTACATTCGCGAGCACCGGTTGCGCCGCCGTGTTGCCGAGGGGATTCACGGCGGTGAATCCCGGGTACCTCCCCTCGCCCAGATACACGATGGGCTGGAATCCACGACCCTCTATTGAGAGATGCACCTTCCCCGTGAGCGGCGCCGTCCATTCATACCACACCGTGCGCAGCAACACACCTCCCAGGACCCCGGGCTCCGCCTCCGCGAGGCGGGTGCTGCCCGTGACCACGGCCGTGGCGCCCTCGATCACCAGCGGCGTGGATGGATCATCGTTCGGAGGCAGGACGGGGTTGG
>JAFLEG010000053.1:0-6998 GCA_017302195.1 Verrucomicrobiota bacterium | reverse complement strand
GGACCCGGAGTCGGGCGGGCACCGGATCCGAGCTGCTGGAAGACCCGAGGGCGATGAAATAGGTCCGGCCGGCCACCACCCGGAATGTCTGCGGCGCCGCCAGAACCACCGTGGAACCCACCGGCTCCGGAAGACCGGAGGGCGCAGCGCCAAACAGGGCCACGGACACCGGGCCATCGCCTCCGGAAGCGTCGAAGGTGACCTCACCACGGTCCGGAGCGACCCAGGTCCACCACAGGGTTCGCACCAGCCCGCTCATCGGCTCCTCCGGCGCCCGGGTGGCCAGCGCCACGTCGCCCACCAGCGTCGCGGAGGTCCCGGAGACCACGACGGCATTCTCCAGATCATCGTTGACCGCCGTCGCCACCCGCTCCAGTTGGAATGGTGCCGCATGGCCCGGCGTCCACGGACCATGCACCTGGAAGTACGCCGTCGCCGCGCTGTCCAGAAACACCGGCTCCGGCAGTCCTCCGGGAGTCAGGCGGGCGGTCAGCCAGACGTTTCCGGCGGCGTCGCCCTGATGGATCCCCACCGAGGTGGCGGTGTCGCCGGTGACCCGGAACAGATACATCGCCGGACGCGGGGACTGCCACCGGAACCACAGCGAGCCGGCCCCCTCGGTGCCACCGTCGGCTTCCCCGGTCTCCCAGGATGCCAGGGCCCGGTCGCCCTCCACGCGCCACGCGGATCCGTCCGGCACCACGGCGGCGTTTTGCCGGAGGTCATTCGAGGGCGCCACATGGACCGGATAGGATGGCGTGCTCCGGGCCTCGCCCTGGGCATTGGTGGCCACGGCCATGAGTTCATGCGGTCCCAGCGGGGCTCCCAGCCACAACAGCACCGGGTCCGGTCCCGCGGCCCCGCCAATGGTCTCGCCGTCGAGCAGGTAGCGGACGCCGGAAGGCTCGAACCCGGCGTCGCCGTTCACCAAGCGCAGCGGATTCACCCCGCCCAGGGCGAGGTCCCCGCCCAGCAGCGGCCATTCCAGTCCGACCGCATGGTGCGTGATCGAGACCACCAGCGGACGCTCGAACTGCGCGGACGGCGCGTCCGCCACGAGGTGATATCGCCGCCCCGCCTGCACCCGGAAGATGGCCCGGTCGTGCAATGCCCGGCGGGCATCCCGGTTGCTTCCCACGGACTCCAGGCGCTGGAGGGCGTCGCCGGTGTAGGCCGCCAGGGCGACGAAGTGGGCTTCGGGCGACGATGCACGGAACTCGGCAAACCCGTCGCGTTCCGGGGTCCAGGTCCACCAGACCGACGCGGATGGTGCGATGCCGGCGTGGGCCGGTTCCTCCGGTTCGGACGACAGCAACGCGATCCAGTTGGTGAAGACGAGCGAGGAAAGACCGGACGGAAGGGCCTCCGCCTGCCCAAAGCGGTCATTGTGTGGCGGAAGCATGACCCGCGCGATCCGGGATTCATGGCGGACGCCCGCGGCATCGGTCCCCCGCCAGTGGAGAACCCACGCGCCACCCCGGGGCGGGGTCCACTCCAGACTGGAGGTTCCCGGGGCCACCACGGCCAGCGTGCTGTCGCCGCTCATGAGCGCCACATCCTGCAGGACCACGTTGGCATCCAGCGGGCGCCAGCCGATCCTCAGCGGTTCACCTGCCGCAGCGGCGGCGGGTGGCGGCGGGTCGAACGCCAGGGTCGCCAGCGCATAACGGAACGAGATCGGCGCGGGCCCCGAAGGCGATTTTCCCGAGGCGGCCCACCAGACGGTCCCGTCCGGTCCGGCGGCCACGCTCTGGGTGAATCCGTCGCCGGGCAGCGGATCCAGGACGACCGGCAGCGGACGATTGGGGGTCCCCGCCCCTCCCATGCGAATCTCCAGCCGCTGCGGCGCTGCATCGGGGGCCGACGGCTCCACCGTCAGCTCCCCGGAGTAGGGCGGCGACCAGCGCCACCAAAGCGCCGGACGGAGCCTTTGGGACGGATCCTCCCCGGCCTGATTGGAAGCCCATTGCGAATCCCCCGACACCACTCCCTGAAGCGGGAGTGCAGAAAGCCCATGCGCGTCGGCCACATCGTCATTGGCAGGCCGGACCACCAGGTCCACCGCGTGCGATTCCAGACGTTCCCCGGCCGCATTGGTCGCGATGGCCCGGACCCGGAACAGACCCGCCTCGTTCCAGGCGAACTCCTCCGAGAACGGCGGCACGGTCCGCAGGCCCAGGGACAGTCCGTTGACGACAAACTCCGCAGCCGTCAGCGCCTCCGTGGGCGGTGCGGCGGCCTGCAGGGTCAGATGGGTGGGCGTGCGCAGACGCATCCCGGACGTGATCCCCTGCAGCACCAGCGGCGCCACGCCCCCGTCCAGTTCGAACGGGGCTGCGGCGGAACGCAGCGGATCCACCACCACCTGGTACGTCTGCCCGGGTGCCACCTCAAACAGCACGGCAGCATTGGTGACCTCGGTCACCCCGGCCACCGGGGTGAGCGTGGACAGCGACCCGCCGACATACACCGCCAGTCGCAACGGGACATTGCTGGTGGAGCGGAGCCGCAGCAGGGCCTGCCCATGAACATCCGGCCGCCAGCGTGCCCACTGGCTTCGCAGGGCGGGCACCCCCAGATGGGCGGGCTCCCCGGGCTCCGGGCGTGCCGCCAGACTGTTGGTGGCCACGTGTGGAAATTCCCGCCCCACGACCGGCACGGCGTCCGCGAAGTGGTCCGTCAGCGTCTGGGCGTTCCCAGAGATCGTCGGAGCCAGCCAGGAGACCAGGGTGGCCACTCCGAAAAGGACAAAGCGGAGCGGGCGAGACGTAACCATTGGATTGGAGATGCGGCGTGTGCCGAGCTGTTTGGGCAGCCTTCAACCGTCCCTCGGACGGCGAGCAGGTGCTGCGGAAAACGGACGGAGGAAGGAAACCCAGCGCGGGATGGATTTCAACCGTCAACCCGACAAGCGAGGCAGGCCGGTTGCTGTGGACGAGGCACCGGAGGACCCGCTCAGCATTCCCCCGCGGGCACCTGGAGCCGAAACGGCCGGATGCGGGTCATGACGGCCCGCCCCGAGTCGTCCACCGCCAAGAAGGCGCCCTCGGCGCAGGCGGCCTGTCCGGAAATGGTGTGAAAGCTGTTGTAGCTGAAAGAGCGTCCCGGCGGAATGACCGGATGCTGCCCCACCACGCCGTCCCCCTCGACCACCACCTGCCCGCCATCCTCATGAGTCACCACCCACTTCCGGCCCCGGATCGTCACGGTCGTGTCGCTGCCGTTGCGGATGGTGAGGAAGTACACAAAGGCATGGGGGCGTCCATGGCTCTTCTCCGGTGGCAGGCGGTGATACACGAGTCGGTCGAGCGAGACGCTCAATCCCGTCAACTCCACCGGCGGCGCCAACACGTTCATGTTTGGGGACGATAGGGCGAGGGCCCGGGAATCACAAGCCGGCATGAGGCGGTGAGGCTGGCCTGATCCGGCAGCCGCCTGGCTCAATCCCCCCCGGGCGCCCTGGCCAGCCCGCCGGCTTTGACGAATGCGGTTTCCCGAAGATAGACCGGGGTCAACTGCTCGGCGGCCCCGCCTGGCCGCCCGTGCGCCAACTGCGCCAGGGCCGCAGCGGTGGGATAAATCCCCCGGGCGCCCGACCATGCCGGTGGCAGGTCCGGACCCGCGACCCGGCCCCCCTCGGCCATGGCCTGCTCCAGCATCCGCCTTGGCATCAGACGTAGGACACCACAAAGCCTGCGTCCCAGCGCCTCCACCACGGCAAACTCGTCCCGTTGGGAATCCACAGCCAGCAGGAGTTCCACATCCTCAGGCGCCACGGCGGCCATCACCTCCAGACTGCCCACCCCGATTACCGGAATCCCGGCGGCCAACTGCCATCCCTGGGCCACCGAGAGGGCCAGACGAATCCCGGTGTAACTGCCCGGTCCAAGGCCCACCGCCAGCGCGCCGACATCCCCCCGCGCCACGCCGGCCCGGTCCAGCGCCTCCTGGATCATGGCGAACAGCGGCGTCCCGCGGGTGCCCTGATGCACCACTTCCGTGATGTCCCCGCCCGCCGAACGCACCGCCACGCTGCGGCGATCGGAGGAGAGCTCAAGCGCCAGCAATGTCATGGGTGATCTCCCGGGACTCCTCATCCAGCACGCGAAAGGTCACCCGCCGGACCCGCCGGCCGGACCCCGTCCAACGCTCGATCCATTCCACCAGACTCACCCCGTTGGGGTGTTCCAGATACTCGGCCAGCCCGGCTCCCTCGACAGCCGCCAGGGTGTCGAGGCGATACAGGTCGAGGTGAAACAGCGGATACCGGCCGCCGGCATGCTCGTTGACCAGCGAGAAGGTGGGCGAGTGGACCCTGCCGGGACATCCGAGGCCCCGCGCAAACCCTCGGGCAAAGGCCGTCTTGCCCGCCCCCAGATCGCCGGCGAGACCGAAGACATCCCCGGCACGGGCCGACCGGGCGAGCGACTCCCCCAAGGCCTCGGTTTCCCCGACCGACCGCGTAATCACCACTGGCATCGTCCGGCGAGCATGCGGCGAAGTCCCCGGGGAGGAAAGCGCGTGGAACCGGCAACGCGCCGCGCGTCACCGGCGACATCCCTGCCGACCGGCGACTGCCCGTCGCCAACAAAAGGCTGCGCTTCCAAAGCTGCGGCTTCCCCCGGATGGCCCTGCGCCGATACCCTCCGCTAAGTCCGTGCACGATCTGATCCGCGACATCTCCCTCTGCATCGCCACGGCGTGGCTGCTGGGCGTCGCCGCCCAGTGGCTGCGCCAGCCGGTGCTGCTGGCGTATCTGGTGGGCGGTTTTCTGATCGGGCCCCGCGGGCTCAAGTACGTCGTCCACCAGGAGGCCATTGATATCATCTCGGAGCTGGGGCTGATCTTCCTGCTGTTCATGATCGGGCTGGAGATTGACCTGAAGAAGATCGCGGCCGCCGGACGCTCCATCACCGTCACCGCCCTGGTCCAGATCGTGGGAGGCACGGTGCTGGGGGTGGCCCTGGCGCGGCTGATCGGCCTGCCTCTGGGGCCGGGACAGGGATGGGATGCCCTGTATCTGGGCGTGGCCTGCGCCCTGAGCAGCACGGTCATCGTGGTGAAGATCCTGTACGACAAGCGGGAACTCGACACCACCGCCGGCCGCATCACGCTGGGCGTGCTGGTCCTCCAGGACCTTGCGGTCATTCTCTTCCTGGCGGTTCAGCCCAGCCTCGACCATCTGAAGCTGGGCGCGGTGGTGATCTCCATCCTCAAGGTGATCTCCCTGGTCGCCGCCGCCATGGCGCTCAGCCGCTACGTCCTGCCGCCGCTGTTTCGTCATGTGGCCCGCCTGCCCGAACTGGTCCTGGTGGGCGCGCTCGCCTGGTGTTTCTCGGTGGGCCAGGCGGCGGCCTCGGTGGGGCTCTCCCGCGAGATGGGTGCCCTGGTGGCGGGTGTGGCGCTGTCCACCTTCCCCTACGCCCTGGACGTGACCGCCAAGGTCACCAGCCTCCGGGACTTCTTTGTCACCCTGTTCTTTGTCGGTCTCGGGATGACGATTCCGATGCCGACCCTGCCCATGTTCCTCATGGCGCTGGGCTATGTGGCCTTTGTCGTCGCCAGCCGCTTCCTCACCATCTTCCCCCCGCTCTACCTGCTGCGGTCCGGGCTGCGGCTGAGCCTGCTGAACAGCGTGAATCTGTGCCAGCTCAGCGAGTTCTCCCTGGTGCTGATCGCCCTGGGCGTGAAGGAGGGGCAGCTCAAGCAGCTCGACACCGGGGCCATCTCGCTGGCCTTCACCCTGCTCGCCCTGCTGTCGTCCTTCGCCATGATGCGCTCGGACGGACTGGTGCGCCGGACCATTCCCTTCCTGAAGCGCTGCGGGCTCCAGGACCTGGACGACGGCGAAACGCAGCATCGGACCCGCGAACAGCTCGCCGCCGCCAAGGGACATGGCGCGGCGCGCATCCTCCTGCTGGGATTCTTCCGCACCGCCAGTTCGCTGCTCGAGGAACTCCAGCGCTCGGCGCCCAACCTGATTCCCGACGTCGCGGTCGTGGATTTCAATCCGCTCGCGCTCACTGAACTCCGGCGGCGCGGCATCAAGGCGCTGTATGGCGACCTCAGTCAGCGGGACACCCTGATCCATGCCGGCATCGCGGAGGCGGAGGTGCTGGTGTGCACCATCCCCGATTCGCTGCTCAAGGGCGTCTCGAACCTGAAGCTGGTCCGCACCCTCCGCGAACTCAATCCCACCGCCAAGATCATCGCCCCCGCCGAAACGCTGGCCGATGTCGCGGTCCTGCGCCGCGCCGGCGCCGATTACGTCAGCATCGCCCGGCTCGGCGAATCGGCCGACCTCCGCGAAGCCATCCAGGCCGCCGAAAGCGGCCTCCTGGAGCAGAAGCAGACCCAACTGGATGGACTGCTCAAGGACCGCACGGAGGTGTTGGCGTGAGGAGAAGACGGTGATCAGTGATCCGTGATCCGTATTCAGTCATCGGTCATCCGTGGTCGGTGGCATGAGTCTGTCGCCCAACTGCCATCCGATCACAGATGACTGATCACCGATCACCGATCACCGCTTACTGATCACTGATCCCCGACCAATCCCCCATGTCCCCGTCAGAACTGAAGAAGGCCCTGGAATCCGCCATCCTCGCCGCGCAGGCCGCGGGGCGGCTGATGGCGCTGCATCGTCACCGGGTCAAGCGCGTCAACGACGCCACGCAGCATGACATCAAGCTGGAGCTCGACGTGCGCTGCCAGCGGGTGATCACCCGGGTGCTGGCGGCGGCGCATCCGGAGATTCCAGTGCTGGGCGAGGAAGCCTCCCACGAGGAGGCCACCCGCGCCCCAGGCCGCTGGGTGGTGGATCCCATTGACGGCACGGTGAACTTCGCCCACGGCATTCCGCATGCCGCGGTGAGCATCGCCCTGCAGGTCCGCGAGACGCCCAGGACCGCCGGATACGCCGACGGCTATGCCACGGTGGCCGGGGTCATACTCGACCCGTTTTGCGATGAACTGTTCACCGCGGAGCGCGGGGGGCCGGC
>JAFLEG010000528.1 GCA_017302195.1 Verrucomicrobiota bacterium | reverse complement strand
CCAAGGCGCACCTCGAAGGGCTCGGAGTCGGCGATGGGACCATCCCCCGCATGGTCCGGAAATCGGAGACCGCCCGGCACCACCGGGACGCCCGCCTCAAGGGCAAGTCGGGCCACGCCGCTCTGGCCGCGGAGGAGCTGCCCCGGATGGCGGTTTACGGTGGCCTCGGGAAACACGCCGACCGAGCGCCCGGCATCCAGCCGGCGCCGGGCCTCGACGAACGGGGGATCCAGATGCCGGAAACGACGCTTCCACCGGTTCAGAAACTGCGGACGCGCGTCCTTGCGGACCACGTGGATGGGATCATGCAGCCGGATGATCCACGCGACTCCGGGGATCAGTTGAAAATTCCAGTCGGCAAGGAAGTGAACCATCCGCCCGCCGCGCAGGAAGCAGAGCCACGCGGGCACGAGGATGGCCTCCGGACGCTGGGAATGGTTCAGCGCGAGCAGAAAGGGATCCCGATCCACGAGCACCTGGTCCGCTCCGGCGACTCCCAGCAGCCGCCTGTGGTACAGCGTGAGGAGCGTCCGGCACATGAACCGCGTGGTGGCCCGTCCGTCCAGGTGCGGCAGCGCACGCCGCCAGATCTGCGACACGGAGGGCGGCGCCTCGACCGCCATCGGCGCTGCATTCACAGGCGGTGAGTCGGTCTCCAGCATGGACGTTCGGTTTTCCTTCAGCGGCGGCGATGCTGGCAAGGAAAGGATGAGGGATGAGGGAGGAAGGATGAAACCCGGTGGATCCTGGTCGGAAGGGATCCACAACGCCCGGAGGCGTTACTGCGGGCCGGCCTGGTGCCCTCCACACGAGCCCCCGGATGGTCGCCCTGCCAAAAGCCCCCGCACTGGAGGGTCACCTGCCGTCCGCGGTGGAGGGTCCCTGGTTCTGGTGTCCCGTCCGGTTCAGCGCTTCCCCGGCTTCCTCCGCATCGAGCCAGTCCCGCAAGGGACCCTGCAGTTCCTCCACCTGAAACGGGGCCAGTTCGTGGGTCACTCCGTGCAGCTCCAGGTAGCGGGACTCCGGGGCGGACGCTGCCTGCAACTCCTGAACGGCCCCGGGCGGCGCCACGACGTCGTCCTCCGCGGCGACCCACAGCGCCTTCGTCGTGCCGGCGTGCAGCCAGGTCACGGGATCCAGGTCGCCGGGGCCGGCACCCAGCAGCGCCGGCACCGAGGCGACCGCCCGGCCCAGGAGTCCGGCAGGGACCCAGTCCGCATACTCCGATCGCAGTCCCTCCACGGCGTCGCCCAGCCGGGCGTAGGGCGTGATGGCCACCACGGGATGCACCCGGGAGTCCTCCGTCGCCCAGCGCAGCGCCACCGCGGCCCCATAGGAAACCCCCACCACGGCGGCCGGCCACCCGGCTTCCCGGCGACGCACAAGTTCATCCATGAGCGCGGTGAGATCCCGGGACTCCTGGAGGCCGAAATGAATGCGATCACCGCCCGAGGCCCCGTGGCCGCGCAGGTCCACCAGCACGCAGCGCCAGCCCGCGTCGGCCAGCAGCAGGGCCCAGGGAACCATGGAATCCTGGTCGAGCGCGTAGCCATGCAGCAGCACCACGGTCCCGCGCGGACGGTCGGTGAACGGCGTCGGGGCTCCGGGAATCTCCGCCGTGAAACGGAAAAAGGGCCGTGTGCCCGACGCGGACGGATGCCGGGTTCGCACCATTTGCAGAGCGTATGCCGCCGGCGGCACCACCCGATAGGCCAGGCTCACGGGTGGCGTCCCCACCGTGGCCACCTGGGGCGGCACTTCGGTGAGGAACTCCTCGGGAAACGTGTAGTACACCCGCGGTTCCGGGGCGACCGCCCGTGGGAACGAGCTGGGGGCCCGGATCAACTGGCGCGCGATGAAGCCGCTCGGGGTGCAGCCCGTCACCGCGAGCCCGGCCGCGAGCAGCGGCATCCATCGGAGTCGGTCGCATCGGTGCGGGAGGTGCACGGGAGGAACTCAGGGACGCACCCGGTCGCAGTACAGGCGGAGGACGTTGCCCGCGACCCGGAGCGCCGACTGGCGTCCCTCCAGGGACTTTCCGAAGGTGTCATCCTCCACCTCGATGCACACCGGACCGCGGTACCGGGTCTCCATCACCGCCGCGAGGAAGCGTCCCCAGTCCATCTCGCCAAAGCCGGGAATGCGCGGCTGGTGCCACTCCAGCGGATGCGCGAACACGCCCACCTCATCCATCCGGTCGCGCCGGATCTTCACGTCCTTCGCGTGAAGGTGGAAGATCCGGTCCTGAAACTCCCGGAGCGGGGATGCCGGGTCCATGTGCTGCAGGACAAAGTGTGACGGGTCGTAGTTGAGTCCGAAGCTGTCCGATGCCAGATCGTGGAAGGCCCGTCGCCAGATCACCGGCGTGGTCATCAGGTTTTTGCCGCCCGGCCACTCGTCTCCGGTGAAGCGCATCGGACAGTTCTCGATGCCGATGCGGACGCCGTGATCCTCGGCAAAGGCGACCAGCGGACGCCAGACCTTCAGGAAGCGCGGCCAGTTGTCCTCCACGCTGCGCGTCCAGTCGCGTCCCACGAAGGTGTTCACGGTGTCCAGTCCCAGCAGGGGGGCCGCCCGGATGACCCGCCGCAGGTGAGTCACGGCGGCGCGCGACACCGACGGATCGGGGTCGAGGGGATTCGGGTAGTAGCCGAGCGCCGAGAGCGAGACCCCGTGGCGCTCACAGAGGGCGCGGATGTCGTCGGCCCCGGTGGCGGTCAGGCCGTCCACCCTCACATGGGTCACCCCGGCAAAGCGCCGCTCGGCCCGCCCCGCCGGCCAACACATGGCCTCGACGCAGGCAAATCCCTCGGCGGCCGCAAACTCAAGCACCTGGTCCAGGGAGCATTCCGGGAGGATGGCGGAGACAAAGCCCAGTTTCATGATGCGTGGCCGCCACGGTGCGTCGGAAGGCCGGCTTGGGGGAAGGAGGAAGGAAGCGGGATGGGGGATGCCGTGAAGACGCCACGGACCACGGACCACGGACCACGGATTACGGACCGATGACCCGGGACCAATTCCCCGCTTGCCCTGGAACCGTTGCGACCAATGATGGGATCCAGCGAGCGGCCCCTCCGGGCCTGCCGCCATTGCCACCAATCCAAGTTACATCCTGCCTCCATGTCCCAGCTCATCGCCGTCTCGTACCCCGACGCCTTCAAGGCCCAGGAAGTCCGGCTCACCCTGATCAAGCTCCAGAAGGAGCATCTGATTGATCTGGAGGACGCCGTCGTCGTCACCAAGGACGCTGCCGGCAAGATCAAGCTGCATCAGGCGGTGAACCTGCCGGTGGCGGGTGCGGTGTCCGGCGGCTTCTGGGGCACGCTGATCGGCATGATCTTCCTGAACCCGCTTTTCGGCGCCGCGGTGGGCGCCTCCTTCGGCGCGATTTCCGGCGCGCTCACCGATCTGGGCATTGACGACAAGATGATGAAGGAACTGGCCGAGAAGCTGGCCCCCAACACCTCCGCCCTGTTCATCCTCGTGCGGTCGGCCACCGCGGACAAGGTGGTGCCGGAGATCCAGAAGTTCGGCGGCACCATCCTGCAGTCGTCGCTCAGCCACGAGGACGAGGCCCGCCTCCAGGCAGCCCTCAACGCCCCGGCCGCACCCCACGCGTAGGCTCTGAGGCGAACCCCTGCGGCAAGGAGTGGGTGGGGGTCACCCCGGAGGCGCGGAGACAGAGAGGAAGCATGGCACTTCTGTCTGTGTGTCCGCGCTTCCGCGGGGGCATCGCCGGGTCGGCTCAAAGCCCGGGAATTGGCGGCAGGATTCCCTGACGGGACAACAGCCACCAGGCGGCCAGCGCAATCAGCCCGGCGGCGGCGATCCAGAACAGCAGGGACACCAGCGATTTGGTGACCTTCCAGACCACCAACAGGCCCAGCAGAGCGACCACCACCAGGCCGAGCCGTCGAGCGTCGTCTTCTTGGCGAGCTTGTCGCTCCACAAGGACTTCCAGCTATTGTCGGTGATGCCGAGCGAATTGCGCATGAGCAGCATCGTCGTGCCGC
>JAFLEG010000527.1 GCA_017302195.1 Verrucomicrobiota bacterium | reverse complement strand
AATCGCTGGCCGATTCGCAGGCCTCTCTCGAAGAGCGGCTCTGGGCCGTTCCGGCTGCGGCGGCCAAGATCGCCGGACTGCTGGCCATGGGGCAGCGTCCGGGCACGCAGCCCTCCACCCGCTGGGAGATGAGGTTCTGCCAGACCTCCTCCTGTCGCGCATGCTGCTTGGCGGAGTTGGCGTGCGAGCAGTCCACCATGAGCCCGTCGGGCAGTCCGGCCTTCTGCAGTTGGGCGGCGGCTTCGGCGATGCTGGCCGCGTCGTAATTGGTGCGGGCGCGACCACCGCGCAGCACCACATGGCCGTCCGGATTCCCCGACGTGCGCACCACCGACACCGCGCCCTCCTGGTCAATGCCCAGGAAATGGTGCGGATGCCGCGCGGAAAGCATGGCATCCAGGGCGGTCTGCAGGGATCCGTCGGTGCCGTTCTTGAACCCGACCGGCATCGAGAGCCCGCTGGCCATTTCCCGGTGGGTCTGGCTTTCGGTGGTCCGGGCCCCGATGGCCGCCCAGCTCACCAGGTCGGCGATGTACTGCGGCACCACCGGATCCAGGAACTCGGTCGCCGCCGGCAGTCCCAGCTCCGCCACCTGGAGCAGGAGCTGGCGCGCGGTCCGGATGCCCGCATCCACGTCGTAGCTGCCGTCCAGGTGCGGATCGTTGATCAGGCCCTTCCATCCGATGGTGGTGCGCGGCTTCTCGAAATAGACCCGCATCACCAGGTAAAGCTGATCCTGCACCGCCTCGCGCAGGCCGGCCAGACGACGGGCGTACTCCAGGGCGCTCGCGGGGTCGTGGATGGAACAGGGGCCGACCACCACCAGGAGGCGGGAATCCTTGCGGCGGAGCAGGCGCTGTACGGTGGACCGTCCCTCGAGCACGGCCGCGGTCGCCCTCTCCCCCATGGGCAGGTCGGACTTCAATACCTGGGGGGCCAGCAACCGCCGGTTGCTGACCACCCGCAGATCATTTGTGGTCTGCATGACCCGGGGAAGCTAGCGGTGGCGACGCCGGACCGGAAGCGGATATGCCGGAGGCACCGGGTGTCCGGTGCCTCCCTGGGTTGCCGGTGGCATTGCTGGCTTGGGGTCCGAGGCTCCGGAGATCAGGGCGGGTCCGTGGTGAGCCGCAGGAAGCCGGCGGGGGGCAGGTCCCGCGGCCAGGGGAGGGGTGGACCCAGGCCCGGCACCGGCGGACCGAGCGGCACCCAGGTTCCCTGCGCCAGCGAAGCGCGGTGTTCCAGCACGCTGGAGACGCCGTAGGGAGCGGTCCAGTCGAGACGGACGGCGCCCGAGGACCCCACGGCCATCGGATCCAGCCGGGGGCCGGGGGCCGGCGGCAGCGAGTGCGTCGCGATGTCGAGGTAGCGGTCGCGGGTTTCGGTGACGACGAGCAGCCCCTGGGGCACGAAGGCGAGCCCTTCCTTCTTGGTGTCAGGAGTGCTCGGGGAGAACCGGGGTGCCCGGCGCACGGCGGAAGCCGGGTCACCGTCCACACCCCAGGAGTAGAGGCCCGCCCGCGTGGAAATGGCGAGGATGCCGCCGTCCGGCGTGAGATCGGCCGCCGCGGCGGGACTGGAAATGTCCAGGTCGCCGAGGACCTCCAGCGTGAGGACGGGATCGGAGGCCGACAGGGAAAAGCGTGCCAGGGTGGTGCGCTGTCCGGCATCGCGGACCTTGCTCACCAGCCAGCCATGGCCGCCATGCACCACCAGGGATTCGCAATCCCGTCCGGCCTCCGGCCAGCGCAAGCGCCAGGTGCGCTCCACCGCGACGGCGGTCACCCCCGGTCCCGGCTCCCGCACGCGGTGGACCCGGACCTCATCCCGCGGGCGAAGGTTGGTGCCGGTGTCCGCCAGGTACAGCCACCCTTGGTTGTCGGCCGCGATGTCCTCCAGATCGTCGGAGTCCAGTCCGGTCACCGCCACGGCCTGCACCAGGTCACCGGCGGCATTGAAGGCGATGAGGACGTTCGACCGGTCGTCCTGAATCGCCCAAAAGTGTTCCACCCGCGTGCGGCTCAGCACCACTCCGGAAACCTCCAGCGATCGAAATGCCAGCCGGCCGAGCTCGTGGGTGGTGTCGCCAACCCGGGGCACCCCGGTGAGGTCCCACCGCGGAGTGCCCGCGGCCGGCATGCCCGGCACGGCCAGGATGCCGGCTACGACCAGTGGAAGCGTGATGGCATTCCCGGTCTTCATGCATGGACCCTGTCCAGACCCACAACGCGAAGCAAGCGGGGTGCGAAGCCAGCAGTTTTCAACAAAAGACGGTGGAGCCGGTTGATATTGCCACAGTCACACGCTCACCGGGGCGCATTCTGCACTTCATCACTCATCCTTCATCGTTGCTCCCCCCGGGCGGGCTCACCCCACGGTCACCGGCTCCAGCGGCCGTCCTGACAGAGAGCGATCTGGTGCGCCTCGGAGGGTGCAAGGTGGACCGGGGTGTGCCAGAGTCCTCCGGTGTTCCTCGGGCCTCCACATCACACGCCGCGCCGGGAGTTTCTCGGACGTCTGGGCGCGGGATTTGGGTCCGTGGCGTTGAGCGCCCTGGCGGCGTGGGAAGCGCGGGCCGAGACCCGGGATCCGCTGAACCCCTTCGCACCGCGGCCGCCGGAACGGCCGGCCCGGGCCCGGTCGGTGATCTTCCTCTTCATGGTCGGCGGGCCGTCCCAGGTGGATACCTTCGACTACAAGCCCGAGCTCCAGAGGCTGCACGGCCAGAAGGTGCCGGAGTCCATCCGGAAGGCGGTGGAGTCCACCCGCTTCGCCAATGTGTTCCATGGCTGCAAGGACGAGCTGATGGGCAGTCCGTATGCCTGGTCGCAGCGGGGGGACTCCGGACTCTGGGTCAGCGAGCTGATGCCGCACGTGGGCCGGCAGGTGGATGACCTCTGCTTCCTGCATTCCGTGCAGGCCGACTCCAACAATCACGCCCCGGCCAGCTACCAGCTCCACACCGGCGACATCCGTCCCGGCAAGGCCAGCCTGGGCTCCTGGGTGACCTACGGCCTGGGTTCGGAAAACCGGGATCTGCCGGGGTATGTGATGCTCTTTGATGCCGGTCCGCTGGGCGGCGCGGCCAACTACGCCAACGGATTCCTGCCCGCCGCCTTCCAGCCCACCCGGCTGCGCGATGCCGGCACCCCGGTGCTGGATCTGCTCCCGCCGGACGCCTTTGCAGCCGGTCAGTGGCAGTCGCTGGACCTGATCCGCGACCTGAACCTGAGCCACCGCGATGCCCGTCCCGGCGTCACGGAGCTCGACGCCCGGATCGCCAGCTATGAGCTGGCCTACCGCATGCAGTCGGCGGCCCTGGACGTGGGCGATGTGGAACGGGAGTCCGAAGGGCTGCGCCGCGAGTATGGGTTTGAGCATGCGGATCCGCGCACCCGCAGCTTCGCCCGCAAATGCCTGCTGTCGCGACGGCTCGTGGAGCGCGGCGTCCGCTTCGTCCAGGTCTATGACATGCCCGACAAGGATGGCTGGGACGCCCACGCCAAGCTCACCGACAACCACACCCCGCGAGCCCGCTGGACCGACCAGCCGGTGGCGGCGCTGTTGTCGGACCTCCGGCAGCGCGGCCTCCTGGAGGAAACCCTGGTGATCTGGGCCAGCGAATTTGGCCGCACCCCCATGATGCAGGGAGACCAGGGCCGCCAGCACAACGCCGCCGGATTCACCCTGTGGATGGCGGGCGGCGGCGTCCGCGCGGGTCTGCGCATGGGGGCCACCGACGAGATCGGGCTCATGGCCGTGCAGGATCCCATCCAGATCAAGGATCTCCACGCCACCATTCTCGCCCTGCTGGGACTGCAGCACGAGGCCCTGCACTACACCGTGAGCGGCCGCCTGGAGCGGCTCACCGGCATTGCCGGCGGCGCCCGTGTCCTCACCGAAGTGATGGGCTGACGCCCGGTCCACAATCCCCAAAACCGCATTGCCCGAAGGGCCGTAACACCGGACGGTGGTCTCCTCCCGATGGCGCCATGCCCCTCCATCGCTGAAACC
>JAFLEG010000526.1 GCA_017302195.1 Verrucomicrobiota bacterium | reverse complement strand
ATCGGCCTGGTGGTGTTCGGTACCGAGGCCTACGTGGCCGCGCCGCCGACGCTCGACCACGACTTTCTCCGGCGGGTGATGGACCGCGTCGAGCTGGGGACCATCAATGGCGAGCAGACGGCGATCGGGTCCGGTCTGGCCACCGCCGTGAACCGGTTGCGCGACCTGAAGTCCAAGTCGCGCATCGTCATCCTGCTGACCGATGGCCAGAACAATGCCGGCAAGATCTCCCCGCTGACTGCTGCGGAGGCGGCGGCGGCCCTGGGGGTGAAGGTGTACACCATCGGTGTCGGCACGCGGGGCCTGGCTCCCGTGCCCCGCGGGACCGACGCCTTCGGACGGAAGGTGTACGGCCAGGCCACCGTGGACATTGATGAGGACACACTCCGGAAGATCGCAACCATGACCGGTGGGAAGTACTACCGTGCCGACAGCACCGAGACCCTGCGGAAGATCTATGACGAGATTGACGCCCTGGAGAAAACCGAGGCCCAGATCAACAAGTTCGCCTATGTGGAGGAGATCATGGTCTGGTTTGTTCTGCCTGGACTGGGCTTTCTGTTGCTGGAACTGATCCTGGGACAGACCGTCTGGAGGAAGTTGCCGTGACAGGGGAAGTTTTCAGTTTTCAGTTTCAAGTGTTCAGGAAAGAAGAGCAGGTCTGCGCCTTGTCTTCTCTCCCGCGTCCTTCCTGTCCCACTGGCTCCCTAGACCCTAGACCCTAGACCCTAGACCCTAGACCCTAGACCCTAGACCCTAGACCCTAGACCCTCTCCGCTCTCCCCCGGCCCCTTCCCCGATGAACTTCGCCACCCCCCAGTACTTGCTGCTCGCGGCGGCGCTGCTGCCGCGGACGGGATGGTTTCTGTGGTGGACCTGGCGCCGGAAGCAGGTGGCGGCCCGGGCATTTGTCCGATCGCGGCTGTTCGGGGCGCTGACCGTCGGCGTTTCCCGCCCGCTACAGATTGCCAAGCGTGTGGTGCTGTGGCTGGCGGTGGCGGCGGTGCTGATCACCTTGGCGCGTCCGCGGTGGGGATATCGGGATGAGGAGGCGCTGTCCTCGGGCCTCGACGTCATGGTGGTCTTTGACGTCTCACGTTCGATGCTGGCGACGGATGCCGCGCCAAACCGCTTGGAGAAGGCCAAGCGGGCGGTGCATGACCTGCTTGGACTCGCCCGGGCCGACCGCGTCGGCCTGGTCGCCTTCGCGGGCGACTCCTTCCTGCAGGCGCCGCTGACCCTGGATGACGACGCCTTCCGCCAGACGGTGCAGGGTCTCGACACCGACATCATTCCGGTGCAGGGCAGTGATCTGGCCGGGGCGCTCCGGGAGGCGGTGGCGGCCTTTGGCAAGGACAGCACCGGCGCCCGGGCCATCGTGGTGCTGACCGACGGCGAGGATCATGAGGACGGCGCCATCGAGGCGGCCAAGGCGGCGGCCCGGGATGGCATCCGGGTCTTCACCCTGGGGGTGGGGTCCCCGGCGGGCACCGTCCTGCGCATGACCGACCCCTACGGCAATGCCGTGTTTGTGAAGGATGAGCAGGGGAATGCCGTGAAATCGCAGTTGAACGAGACGCTGCTGAAACAGGTGGCCGATGCCGGCGGGGGGTTCTATCTGCCGCTGCAGAACCGCCAGACGGTGCAGAACCTGTACCAGCGCGGCCTGGAGCCGCTGCCACGGACGGCGGTCCGCGCCGGCAAGACACGCCAATGGTATGAGCGGTTCCAGTGGCCGCTGGGCCTCGCCATCCTGCTGTTGATTTCCGAGTTCCTCATGCCGGAACATCGCCGGATTCCGGCGACGCGTCCGGGCTCCGGGGCCTTGCGCGATGCCCGGATGGCGGTTTCTTGAATGACGCACTCATGCAGCGCCAGCCCTTCATGACGGTGGTGGGACTGATCCTCGGCGGATGCGCCGCGGGACTTCTGGCGGCGCCCGCCCCGGCACCCGGTGGGGCGAACCCGCTGACGGCCAGCCCCTCACCCGAGGAGGCCATGCGCAACTACCGACAGGGACGTTTTGAGCAGTCCGAGGATCAGTACTCGGCGCTGGCCCGGGAGCGGCCGGAGGATGCCCGGCTGCGCTTCAACGCCGGCGCTGCCGCCTATCGGCGGAACGATCTGACCAACGCCGCCCGCTGGTTTGAATCCGTGGTGTCGGCGCCGGATCTCGAGCTGCAACAACAGGCTTATTACAATCTGGGCAACACCCGCTACCGGTTGGGCGAGGGCGCCACGGAACCGCAGGGAAAGCAGCGGCTTTGGCAGGAGGCGCTGACCAACTTCACGGCGGCCAGCAAGCTCGACGCCGCGGATGCCCAGGCCGCCGGCAATCTGGCCTTCATCCGGCAGAAGCTTCAGGAACTCCAGGAGCAGACCCCGCCGCCGCCGCAGCAGCAGCAGAAGTCCGACAACAAGGATCAGAATTCCGAGAAGGACACTTCCAAGCCCCAGGACTCCGACCAGGGCAAGTCCCAGCAGGAGGACAATCCCTCCGCTTCCGACCAGCAGAAGTCGTCGGAGCAGTCGTCCGGCGAGTCGCAGGATGCAGACTCGAAACCCAAGGACGATCCTGGCGAATCGAAGGGCGAGGAGGCGGGCAAGGACGGGACGGGGAAACCCGAGGAAAATCAACCGGCTGGGGACGGCGGTGCCGAGTCGAAGGGACGCCAGGGGGGCGGTGAGGAGTCTTCCGGGGACGGTGCCGGCGGGGAGGCGGCCTCCGCAGGCGACCCGGCCCCGCGTGAGATGACCAGGGCCCAGGCCATCCAGGTGTTGGAAGGACAGAAGGGCGACGAAAAGGCGCTCATGCTGCGGTCCCACGGCGGCAACAAACAGTCCGAACGGGCGGCACGGGTCCGCAAGCCATGGTGATGCGTTTCCCCTGGCCGATCCTGATCGCGCTTCTGGCCGGTTTCCTGACGGCCGGACGGGCGTGGGCCGCGCCATCATTCACGGCCGAAATTGAACCCGGAGAGGTGCCCCTCGGCGACTTCGCCACGCTGAAGCTGGTGTTCACTGATCTGGGCGATGTGCCCACACCCTCCCCCCCGGAAGTGCCCAACGCCACCGTGACCTTTCGGAGCCGCGGTGAGCATCATTCGATCGTCAATTTCTCCCGGAGCTCGTCCGTGATCTATCAGTATGCCGTGACCCCCAAGGCGCAGGGGGTGCTGAAGATCCCGGCCATCACGGTGGAGGTGGAGGGGAAGCGCTATGCCAGCCAGCCCCTGGAACTGCGTGTCGGGGCCAGCCGTGATCTGTCCCGCATCGGCGTGTTGCGACTCTCGTCACCGCGCAGCGAGGTGTACGTCGGCGAAACCTTTCCGCTGGAGATCCGCTTCCTCTTCCGGGCGATGCCGGCCCAGCAGGCGCCGCCGACGCTCAACCTGGAGGGATTCCTCAAGGGACGTCAGCGCTCGGAAAACCTGGCGCCCGAGGCGATCAACGGGGTCAATCACGGGGTGGTGCGCTGGTCCATGGCGGTCACCGCGGTGAAGCCGGGCGAGTTCGACATCGGACCGGCGGAACTGCAGACCCTCTACCGGTTCGAGACCGGACGCGGCTTCTTTGGCGGCATCGAGCAGCGCCAGTTGACCTTCACCAGTGACCCGCTGCACCTCCGGGTGCTGTCGCCGCCGGCCGCCGGCCGTCCCGCCTCCTTTGAGGGCGCGGTGGGCCGGTTTCAGACACGGCTCACGGTTTCCTCCACCAACGTGGCCGTCGGGGATCCGATCACCGTGCGGGTCGCGGTCACGGGAACCGGAAACTTCGATGCGCTCCGGCTTCCAGAGCTGCCGGCCGGCTCGGTCTTCCAGTCGTATCCGGGCACCAACTCCTTTGCCGAGGCGGATCCCCTCGGACTCACCGGGACGAAAACCTTCGAGCTGGTGCTGGTGCCGGAACAGGCTGGCATGCAGACCCTGCACTGGCCGGTGTGGAGTTCCTGGGATCCGACGGACCGGAAGTACTTCACCGAGGAGCCGCGTCCGCTGCGCATCCAGGTGCGCCC
>JAFLEG010000525.1 GCA_017302195.1 Verrucomicrobiota bacterium | reverse complement strand
GGCCAGGGCTGGTCGGTGCGCACCTCCAGTTCCGGTACCCGGCTCCGGCGAAAGGTCATCATCAGGTCCCGGCCCCGCTGTGCCGCCACGGCGGCCCACGCCGCGCGCACTTCGGGATCGGCGGTGTTGAGCTCCATCAGTTCGCCGGTCTCGGCATCCTGCACCAGCGCCAGGCCGACATCGGGCAGCTCCAGCTCGCGCTGGTCCACGGTGCGCAGGGCGATCACCTCATGCCGCTGGTTGGTGGCCGCCAGGGTCCGCTGCCACGACGCCTCGGCCGGGTCCTGGAAATCGGACAGCACGAACACCAGCGCCGGACGGTGGAGCAGGTTGTTGAGATAATGCAGCGCGGTGGTGAGGGAGGTCCCGGCGGAGCGGGGACGGATGTAGAGCAGTTCGTGCAGCAGCCGGGTGACGTGCGCGCGGGTCTTGCGCGGCGGGACATAGCGCTCGACCCGGTCGGTGAATAGCAGCAGCCCGACGCGGTCGCCGTTGCGGATGGCGCTGAAGGCCAGCGCCCCGGCCAGCACGGCCGCCAGTTCCCGCTTCGTCGCGGCCTCCGCGGTCTCCGGTCCTGCGGTGCCGAAGTGGCCGCTGGCCGAGGCGTCCACCAGCAGCATCACCACCAGCTCGCGCTCCTCGGTATGCCGCTTGATGAAGGGCTTGCGCAGCCGGGCGGTGACGTTCCAGTCAATGCGCCGCACGTCGTCCCCGGGCACGTACTCGCGCACGTCGGCAAAGTCCATGCCGCGTCCCTTGAACACGCTGACCAGCCGTCCGCCCATGAGCTGCTCGCTCACCAGTCGGGCGCGCACCTCGACCTGCCGGAGCCGCTGGAGATAGTCGGGGGGGAGCATGGTCTTGGGTCAAAGGGCGCCAGGCAGATTCATCACTCGGCTCCCGGGATCGGCATCACAGCAGCTCCTTGAACTGCTCCGGAGTCAGTCCGGCATCGCGGGCGATGGCAGCCATGGTGAATGCATTGACCGGGTTGTCCCGAGGGATCACCAACCGCTGGACGCCGTTCCCCATGACGATATGGCCGCCCTGGCGGAGAATCCGATACCCCAGCTTGCTGAATACTCGAACCGCCTCTGCTGCGGAGATTCCGGGAAGCTTGGGCATGAATCAGACAGTGACCAGATCCTCCTCCACCCGCCGGATGCCGTCTTCCTCCGCCTGGACCTCCAGCCAGAGCTGGATGGCCTCCCGGATGTTGGCGATCGCTTCCTCACGGGTGGCGCCCTGGCTGTGGCAGCCGGGAAGGGCGGGACAACTGACACACCAGCCCTCTTCGGATTCCAACAGAGTGATTCGGTACGTCATGACACAGGGTAGCAGCGGCGCGGGGTCGAGTCACCTGGAGGCGCCTAGGGCACCTTCACCTTCCCGAGCAGCGTTGAGACGATGCTTTCGGTGCCGACATCCTCGGCCTCGGCCTCGTAGGTGAGCAGCACCCGGTGGCGCAGGACGTCCGGGGCGATGAGCTTCACGTCATCGGGCGTGACATGGTCGCGTCCCTCCAGTAACGCGCAGGCCCGGGCGGCAAGGGTGAGGTTGATGGTGGCGCGGGGGCTGGCACCGATGCGGACCAGTCGCTTGAGGTCGGGGGCCACGCCGCGTCCGGACGCCGCCTCCCGCGTGGCGATCACCAGGCGCACGATGTAGTCCTTTACCAGGGGATCCACATGCACCTGGTTCACCAGCGCCTGGTAGCTGACGATCTCCTCGGGGGAGACCACGGCATCGAGGTCAAACGACGGCCGGGTCGAGGCCATGCGGTCCAGGATGATCAGTTCCTCCTCGGCGGTCGGATAGCCGACGATCACCTTGAGCATGAAGCGATCCATCTGCGCCTCGGGCAGGGGATAGGTGCCTTCCTGTTCGATGGGGTTCTGCGTGGCCAGCACCAGGAAGGGCTCGGGCAGCTTCCAGGTGGTGTCCCCGATCGTGGTCTGGCGCTCCTGCATGGCCTCCAGCAGCGCCGATTGCACCTTGGACGGGGCACGGTTGATTTCGTCGGCCAGCACCAGATTGGCGAAGATCGGTCCCTGGCGCGTGGAGTAGGTGCCCTTGAGCGGGTCGTAGATCAGCGTGCCGGTGATGTCGCCAGGGAGCAGGTCGGGCGTGAACTGGATGCGGGAGAACTGGCAGTGGGTGGCCCGGGCGAGGGCGCTGACGCTGGCGGTCTTGGCCAGACCGGGCAGGCCCTCCAGCAGGATGTGGCCCCGGGCCACCAGACCGACCAGCAGGCGGTGGACCAGTTCGCGCTGGCCGACGATGACGCGGCCCACCTCGGTGCGGACACGCTGGAGATGCTCGGCCGCCGCCTTGAGCTGCGCCGTCAATTCCGGGGAGACGTGAAGGGACATGATGACAACAGGGATACCGGACGCCGTAGCCAATCAGAGTCCGGCCCCCGGCGTCGAGCCATCGGACGTTCTCATTTGGGGGAAGTTCAAAGAAAGGGCGTCCGGTGATGGCGGATCACCGCCGGAACGCTACTTCGAGGGAGTGGATTGTATTCCAGGGCTTCCCAGCAGGCGCTGAGCGGTGGCAATCACGGTCGGTTCGTCGTCCTTCAGCGCCCTGTGCAGCGCCGGATCTGACCTCGGATCCGCCCGGTGGTGTCCGATCAACTCCACCGCCGACCTTCGGACCTGCCCGTTCGTGCTCTCCAGGGCCGCAAGGGCCATCGGCACCAGAATTCCGGAGTCCTGATCCGGCTCAAACAGGGAGAGGTACAGGAGCAGTCGGGAGCGGAGCATGGGATCCGACTCCGACGGTTCCGCCTGGGAGAGTGCCGCGGCGGTCAGGGCACTCTTCACCCCGGGGTGTGCTCGAACTTCGGGACTCGAGGTCAGGGCGAAGCCGGCAAAATCGCGGATCTTGGCGTCGGCGGAATCCACCAGGTTGGTCAGGCAGGCGAGGCCATCGGAACCCGCCCTGGACAGGGTCAGGGCGGCGAGGATCTCCGACCGTTCGACGAGGTGGTAGCGCAGGTCCGGGACCAGCGGTGACAGTTCGGCTGCCGGTGAGGGCACGGCGTTGACGAGCGCCCGAAGGGCGCGCGCCTGACGATCTTCGTAGGTCGGCACACGGCGTCCCCCGCCCAACCAGCGATGCCAAGCCTCCCGGATGCGGACCCGAAGGGACCAGGGACGCTCCCGAAGGACGGTTGCCAAACCGGGAACGGCTCCCAGGCCCATGTGCCGAAATGCCAATTCGGCACCGCGAGCCGGTTCCGAGGTTGAGGCTCCCTCCAGCGACTCCAGCCATTCCGAGACCGTCCGCCCTTCATGCCGGAATGCTGGCCGCCCCCAGGCTCCTCCAATCGCCCACAGGGTCAGCACGGCAACCGTGGCGGCGACCGCAGCCCAAAACATGCGGATGCGCCGCCGCCCCCACGCCGATGCAGCGCCAGGCTTCATCGGCCGCGGTTCCCTGGAAACTCACACCATGCTCTGTCCGCGGCCGTCATAGCCTTCGCCGTCCAGGTCAATGAGGACATCCCGCGGCTCGGCCCCCTTGCTGGGTCCCACGACGCCGCGGTCCTCCAGCACGTCGAGCAGGCGCGCCGCACGGCCGTAACCGATCTTCAGGCGGCGCTGGAGCAGGGAGGTGCTCGCCTTCTTCTCGCTGCGGATGACATCCATGGACTTCGCCAGCAGCGCCTCGTCCTCGTCGCTCATGGTGTCGTCGTCATCCGGATCGAGCGACATGGAGCCCATGCTGCCCTGCGCCTTCTGCAGCGCCTGATGGATCTCCACGTCGTAGCTCGGCTTGCCCTGCGCGGCGATGTGCGCGACGACCTTCTCGATCTCGTGATCGGTGATGAGGGCGCCCTGGCAGCGCAGGAGGCGTCCGCTGCCCGGCGGCAGATAGAGCATGTCGCCCTTGCCGAGCAGTTTGTCGGCGCCCATCTGGTCCAGGATCGTCCGCGAATCCACCTTGGCCGCCACCTGGAAGGCGATGCGCGCCGGGATGTTGGCCTTGATCACGCCGGTGATGACGT
>JAFLEG010000524.1 GCA_017302195.1 Verrucomicrobiota bacterium | reverse complement strand
CCCCGCCGATCAGCGGATCACCATGGGCGAAGACGGCGTGGACAAAGGGAGGCAGTTTCCTGAGCGACTTCCGCAACCGAACGGGGTCCGTGCAGTACTTGTCGGGAAGGATTTCGAGTCCGCAGCCGGCGAGATTCACCACGGCATCGCCGAAGACCATCAGCGACCGGGTGGGATCAAAGAAGGCCGTCTCGCCTCCCGGTCCTCCGGGCAGGGGGATCCGGATCCAATCGGGGGTCGGGTCCTCCTCCGGACCCCACCGCCGCACCCCGGGAAGTTCCACGGATGCCTCGGGCGCGCACCAGACCGGCAGGTGCCGATCGGCGCTCCAGGTGGAGGCTGCCCGGACGTGATTCTCGTTGGTCAGGAGGATGAGATCGCCGTGGCCGCCGGGAAGCTCCAGGTCCCGAGGAAAGGCGATCGGATCAAAGACCAGCAACCGGCGACCGTTCCAGACCGCGTGGGATGCCAGCTCCACCTTGTGGGCCGGGGAGTATTCGGACCATCGGAAGACGTCCGGCAGGATCTCGGAGGGCATGGTCGAAGGGGGGATCGCGGGGTGTCGGCGAGGAACTCACTGGAGCAGAAGCTGCAGTTGGACGCCTTGAATCTCCAGCAGGTTGCTGACCCCAAGTCCCAGCAGTCGGAGCGGACGGTGCACGAGGCGTTCGCGGGCCAGCAGCCAGCAGCCCATGCGGTACAGGTCCGAGGCCTCCGTGAGAGGATCCAGGGCGCTGTGCTGGCGGGTCAGGGTGGTAAAGTCGCCGTAGCGCACCTTGACCTGCACCGTGCGGGCGGCGAGCTGATGTCGCCGCAGCTTGCCGGCAATCTCGTCCGCCTGCTCCCGCAGACAGGCGCGCAGGGTCGGACGATCCTCGGTGTCGTTGAGGAAGGTATTCTCGCTGGAGATGCTCTTGACCGATTCGCCCAGATCCAGCGGACGGTCATCGTCGCCGAACGCGTAGCGCTTCAGGATGGGTCCGAAGGAACCCGCCAGGGATCGCAGGTCGCCGGGGTAGTCCTGGAGGTCCCCGATGGTGTGCAGTCCGGCCCGGGCGAGGATGTCGGCCGTCACGGTACCCACGCCGTGCAGGGCCCGGCAGGGCAGCGGGCGCAGAAACGCAGCGCGATCCCGGTCCGGAATGAGGGTCAGGCCGTCGGGCTTCCTGAAGTCGCTGGCCAGCTTGGCCAGGAGCTTGTTGGACGCGATCCCGATGCTCGCGGTGAGGCCGCGCTCGGTCCAGATGCGTTCCTTGAGTGCGCGCGCCAGGGGTAGGGCGGAGAGCAGCGCGGCTTCGGGGTCTCCGGTGTCCGCCCGGGTGAGCAGGGCCGAAACGTCGAGATAGGCTTCATCCACGGATACCTGTTCCACCACCGCGCCGGTTTCGCGCACCCGGTGAAAGATCTCCCGGGACTCCTCCCGGTAGCGGTCCATCCGCGGGCGCACGAAGGCGCCCTCGGGACAGAGCCGTCCGGCCGTGCGGCTGGGCATGGCGGAACGCACGCCGAACCGGCGTGCCTCGTAGCTGGCGGCCGCCACCACCCCGCGCTGGTCGGGTGGCGATCCCACGATCACCGGGCGCCCCCGCAGCGCCGGCTGGTCGCGCTGCTCCACGGACGCATAGAAGGCGTCCATGTCGAGATGCAGGATCACCCGCGGCACGCGTGGAGAATGGACAGGGGACCGGGGATGTCCATCGGGGCGAGCCGAAGAGACGCTCGACGTGGGTTCGGGCTCCTGCACGACTCTGCCAACGGATGGTAGGGTTGGGCTTCCGCACGACCCCATATTCTTCCGTTGCGCGCGTGCAGTCGCTGCGGGGAACGGGGGAAGAGTCTGGGTGGTGGACTTCTCACGATGCGCGTGGTTCGTCCACGAGCGCAGCGGCTCCATATGGGGTCGCGGATGGAACACGACCAGGCGTGGAACGGGTCGGGTGCCGGGGCGCATGCCTCCCGATCCTTTGTCTCCTTTGCGCCCTGGGTGTGAGGCCCTCCCGGTCCGCAGGCGGCAACGCAGCATCGCCTCCGACGATCCATGGATTATCTGACGGTGTGGACGCGGCTGATTCGCTTTGCCCGGAGCGGCCGGCGGGAGGAGGCTACGCGCAGTTCCTATGAAGCTTCTCCTGCTCCCGGCCCTCGCCGCATCGCTGCTCGCCGCCAGGGCGGCGGACCTTCCCGAGCCCCGGTTTCGTGCGGTGAACGTGGATACCAACATCGCCATCGGATACGGCCTCGCCATCGCCGATGTGGATGGCGACCGCAAGCCGGACATCCTGCTGGCCGACAAGACCCAGATCGTCTGGTACCGGAATCCGGGCTGGGAGAAATTCGTCATGGCCGACAAGCTGACCGACCTCGACCACGTGTGCATTGCCGCGGCGGATGTGGATGGAGACGGCAAGGCGGAGGTGGCCGTGGGCGCGGGATGGAATCCGGGCGACACGGTGAACAGCGGGGCGCTGTTCTACCTGATCCCTCCCGCCGACCGCACCCAGCGCTGGGAGCCGGTGGCTCTGCCGCATGAACCGACCGTGCATCGAATCCTGTGGGTGCCCGACTGGCAGGGTCGCATGACGCTCATTTCGGTGCCGCTCCATGGCCGGGGCAACAACGCGGGCAAGGGCGAGGGTGCGGGGGTGAAGATCCAGCGGTACCGTCCGCCGGCGAATCCCCGGGACCCCTGGGAGGTCACCACGCTCGACGAGTCGCTGCACAAGACGCACAACTTCGATCCGGTGGAGTGGGATGACGATCCCGCCCGGGAGCTGCTGGTGGGGGCCAAGGAGGGCGTGTTTGTGTCCAATTGGTCGCGGGACACGCAGCGGAACGAACTGGTGCGGATCGCGGGGGACGCCGGTGGCGGCGCCGGGGAGGTCCGGATGGGGCGGTTGGGATCCGACCGCTTCGTCGCGAGCATCGAACCGATGCACGGCAACGCGCTGGTGCTGCATCGTCCGGCGCCCGCGGGTGGCACCAATCTGTGGACCCGGACGGTGCTCGATGAGTCGCTGGTGGACGGCCACGCACTCGTCACCGGCGACTTCCTCGGACTGGGTCGCGATCAGATCGTGGTGGGATGGCGGGCGATGAATCGCCCGGGAGTGCCGGTCGGCGTGCGCCTCTACATCCCCACGGATGCCGCGGGCAGCGGGTGGCGTCCGGTGCTGCTCGACGACAACGGCATGGCCTGCGAGGACCTCAAGGCTGCCGACCTGGATGGCGACGGGCGTCTGGACCTCATCGCCGCGGGGCGTGGGACTCGGAACGTGAAGGTGTACTGGAACCTGCCAGGGCGGTAGCCCGGGAACCCCCCCCTGTCAGAATCGGCCGGACGTTGGCGACCGGGGCATTGAGCAAGGCGTCGCGATGGGCGATGGGGGTGGCGGCACGGTGGTTGTCGTCCGCGGCAGCCACCTCGGACCACGCGGGTCCGGCAGATGGAGCAGGGCGTTTTGGGCCGGGAGGACTGCTGTGCAGCGCAGACGTCGTACGAACCCCGGATTCATCGGGGCCTAAATCCGTGCCGCTCCTCCCGCACGAAACTGGGTGGGCGTCACCCCGGTCAGGGCGTGGAAGGTCCGGGTGAACGCACTGTGGTCATAGAAGCCGCAGGCCATCGCAATGGCGGCCACGCTCTGCTCCGTCTCTCGCAGCAGGCGCGACGCGGCGGCGACGCGCGTCTTCGCAATGAATTGGCTGGGGGTGAGCCCGAAGAACCGCTTCATCAGGCGTGCAAACCGGGGTGGGGTGAGCTGCGCTCGACGGGCCAGGGCCGAGGGCGTGATGGGTTCTTCCAGGTTCTGCTTGAACTGATCGAGCGCGGCGGCGAAATCGACGGGGATCTCGCGGGTCCCGATGGGCGCACGCACGTCGCGGGAGATGCCGATCAGGCCGATGATCTTCCCGGCGGCATCGCGCATCGGCAGTTTCGTGCTGAGGCACCACCCGGGCTTGTGCG
>JAFLEG010000523.1 GCA_017302195.1 Verrucomicrobiota bacterium | reverse complement strand
CCCGCCGCAGCCGCACCGGATCCCGCACCGGCCTGGATGCCGGGGGCTGCCGGACCGCATCGCCGCGGCCGGACGGTCCCGCAGGCGCCGCCGTGGTTCCCTTGAGATGGTGGAGCCCCACCGCCACCGAGTGCG
Organism: Verrucomicrobiota bacterium; assembly: GCA_017302195.1. GTDB lineage: Bacteria > Verrucomicrobiota > Verrucomicrobiia > Limisphaerales > UBA9464 > UBA9464. The sequence continues at coordinate 3,888 of JAFLEG010000523.1, read as the reverse complement.
GGCAGAGGATGCCGTCCTCCCGCGAGGCACGGCACGTGCACAGGTTGTCAATGTCGGCGCTGCCGCGGATGACCAGGCCGGACCGATAGGTGGTCTCCCCTCCCTGGACCACCCCCTTGAGCACCGGCGGCGTCCAGTTGGAGGACAGGACACGGCCGGACGCCAGCAGCGCCCGCGCATGCTGCACCGCCTCCCATCCGGCGGTCTTCTGGAAGAACCCGTCGCTCAGCTCGATGTCCGACACCGGGGGAAACTAAAGGAGGAAGGATGAGGGATGAATGACGAAGTGGGGTCGCCTTCGGTGCGGGGCGCAACTCCACCGCTTGGAAGAGGCGAAGAAGACCGGAATCCGGTAGCGCAAGTCTCCCCTTCCCAGGTGATGGCTCGGGCGCTGGCTACGGGCCCGACGTCAGGAACTTCCCGGCCAGGCCCAAAAGACCGGAGCCCAGCACGACGGGAATGATGCCCCATTTCCACCGGACGAGTCCGACGAAGGCGATGGCGAAGACGACCAGGCCAAAGACATGGACCGGGCGACCCGCGGGAAAAAGCACCTGAAGTCCAAACCAGAGGGCGAGGTTCAGGATGACCCCGACCACGGCCGCGGTGATGGCCGAGAGCGTGGCGGTCAGGCGCGCGTTGTCCCGCAACTGCTCAATGTACGGTGCGCCGAGAAAGATCCACAGGAAGCAGGGCAGAAACGTGGTCCAGGTGGTCATGAACGCGCCCAGCGTGGCCATGCCCAGGGGCGAGAGGGGCGCCGGGAACTTCCACCCACCCAGGAAGCCGACGAACTGCAGCACCATGATCAGGGGACCCGGCGTGGTTTCCGCGAGGCCCAGTCCGTCCAGCATCTGGCCGGCTGAGACCCATTGGTAGTGCCCCACCGCCTGCTGGGAGACGTAGGGCAGCACCGCATAGGCCCCGCCAAAGGTGACCATCGCCGCCTTGCTGAAGAAGAGGCCCTGCCGGACGAGCAGGTGGTCAAAGCCCAGCCAGAGTCCGGCCAGCAGCACGGGAGTCCACCAGAGGGTCAGCCCGAGGGCCGCCACCTTCAGCGAGCGTCCCCAGGAGGGATGCGCGTGATCGGGGGCGGCGTCTGCGTCGCCCAGAACGCTCGCCGACTCCGTCGCCGTGGCATGGCCGCCCAGGACCACAAACGCCGCCGGCCAGCGCTGCCCGCCGAGGAATCCCACCAGGCCCGCCCCCAGAATGATGAGGGGAAAGGGCAGGTGCAGTCCAAAGATCAGGACAAAGGCGGCTAGGGCCAGGCTCCACATCACGGCATTCTTCAGCACGCGGCCGCCGATGCGGATCACCGCCCCCAGCACGATGGCTAGGACCGCCGGCTTCAGGCCGTCAAAGAGGGCGGCCATCCATGGGACGTGGCCATAGAGCACATACAACACGCTCAGGCCCCAGAGAATCAGCGCCGAGGGCAGGACGAAGAGGGCGCCCGCGGCGATCCCTCCCCAGGTCCGGTGCAGCAGCCACCCGACGTAGGTGGCCAACTGCTGGGCCTCGGGACCAGGGAGCAGCATGCAGTAATTCAGCGCGTGGAGGAACCGGCGCTCCGAGATCCAGCGGCGCCGCGTCACCAGTTCCTCGTGCATGATGGCGATCTGGCCGGAAGGGCCGCCGAAGCTGATGAACCCCAGTTTCAGCCAGAACCCCAGCGCTGCACGGAAACCGGGCCGGCCGGGCGCCTGCGCCGGACTGGAGGTGGTCCGGACGTCGTTGCGTGGCGTCGGCGTCATCGGGGTGGCTGGTCGCCGGGAAGTTCCTGGGCCTGGTAGTACGCCGCTCCCGCGGTGGCGTCCGGTTCCAGGACCCAGCGGCCGGACTCCGACGTGCGGACCACGCCCAGTTCCCTCCAGGATCCGAGGCTGTTGGACTGCAGGATGCGATGCCGGGTCAGCGACCGACCCACGAGCACGAATGCCGGAAGCGATCCGGCACCGGACTCGACGAGCCATCGCGGATGCGGGGGCTCCGTCTGGAAACGGGCATTGGTGTAGAGGCGGTGCACCGGTCGCCGCGCAGACCCGAAGCTCAACAGCAAGGTCAGCGAGTCGCCCAAATGTCCGTCCCGGTGAAGTGTGAAGTCGAACGGTGACTCGCCGTCGAAGGCGCTTCCGGGCGCGAAAACCTCGGACCAGACGCCCGCCTTCCAATGGATCACGGTCCGACGTCCCCCCTCGAGTGTCGCCGTGGCCAGGATCTCGCCGCCGGTCACCGATCCCACCGTGAAGGCGATCACCCGGGTGCCTGCCACGCCGAGGGGCGCACTCCGGAGCGCCAGCAGCGGTTCCACGAGGTCGCCATCGGAACGGAACAACACCTGATCGAGGTCCCGCTGACGGCCGCCCGTCTGGTTATCCACCACCAGATAGGCGTGCGACCCGTCGGCGAAGACAGCGGTGGACCCGGGACGGACGGCCGCCTGACCGGAACCCTCGGGCATGGGATCCCCTTCGCCAATGAGCCGCCGCAGGGTGCCGTCTGTGCGCCGCATCCAGATCACCGCGTTCGTGCGGGCCGCGGATCCGGTGGAAAAAAGCACCGTCTGCCCGTCGCCATCCAGCGACAGGGCGCCGCTCAGTCCCGGGGCGATCGAGTCATCGAGGATCTCCACGGTGGCGCCGGGCGGACCCAGATGGATGCGCATGCCGGCATCCGCCGATCCTTCCGTGCGGAGGATCCGGCCGCCGGCCACCCACGGATTGGTGCCGGCCTGTTCGGGCGGGAGCCAGGCGGTGAGCGCGCCATCCCATCGGTAGATCGGCTGCGGTTCGGCGGGGATCCCGGGCAGGAACAGCAGCGCCCGCCGCTCCCAGAGCCCGACGTGATGGAGGGAGACGAGGTTGGTGAATCCCGGAATGCCGTCGTGCAGCACGGAGCGCCAGACGGTGCCGTCGAACCCGTGGACCGCGGGGCGCGTGGTCCCGCGGCGTCCGCCGGGCACCGTGGAATACAGAAAGAGCGCGGTCTCCGCGGTCACGATGCGGACCGGGGTGGAGGCCTGGGCCAGGTCCGGGAGCAGGTTGCCGTTGGTGAACACGCATCGGAACGGCGCTCCCCGCCAGGACGGGTTTTCACCGGCGGAGCGGAAGGCTCCGATGCCCAGTGCTGCAGCGACCCAGAGGATGGCGCCGAGCCCGGAGCGGCGGCGAAGCGTGGCCTGCATGGTGCCGAGACTAGGCGGACCTCCGCACGGGTCAGCATCTTTCCGTTCGGCCCACGCAGGGCTTGTGTTTTGCCCGGGAGTCCGTCGAATGCGCCTCACCTTCCATGAAGAAGCCCCTGATCATTGCCACCACGGTCGTCCTCCTGATCGCGTTCGTCGGCGCCCTGCTGGTCTGGTCCTACTTCGATGACTGGGTGGCGGCTGGCATCCGCACCTACGGCCCGCAGATCACCAAGACGTCGGTGGGTGTGGACAGTGTGAAGCTCTCCCGCAATGGCACCGGCACCCTCCGCGGGCTGGTGATCGGGAATCCGTCGCCGTATCAGGAGCCGTTCGCGATCCGGCTGGGGCAGGGGACGGTGTCCGTGGACCCCGCCTCGCTGGCTTCGGACAAGGTGGTGGTGCGGTCCCTGGTTTTCGACGCTCCGGAGATCCAGTTCGAGGGCGGGATTCAGGACAACAACCTGAAGCAGCTCCTGGCCAACATGGATTCGGGCTCCAAGGATTCCGGATCCGCCCCATCCGCGTCCGGTGCCGGGCCGTCCAAGAAGCTCCAGGTGGATGAGGTGGCCATCAACAATGCCAAGGTTCATCTGAAGCTGACCGGGATCGCCGCGCTCGCCGGACCCGGGACCTCAGTCACCCTTCCCAACATCCGACTGACCGCTCTGGGCACCGGACCTGAGGGCATCACGCCGGCC
>JAFLEG010000522.1 GCA_017302195.1 Verrucomicrobiota bacterium | reverse complement strand
GCTGAACCAGGCCCCCTGATAGCAGGAGTAGTAGCGGGTACCGTCCTGGATCACCACAAACGAGGTGTTGGCCGCGTAGAACAGGGACGTGCCGGTGATGGACACAAACTGGGGCGCTCCGGCGTAGTACACCGTGAGTGCCGCGCCTGACCGGCTCAAGGTGGCCTCCTGCGGAATCTGCGCTTGAATGACCGCCTCCTGGGCCTGGGGTGTGCCCGGCACCGAGGGGAGCACCCAGCCACGTGGTCCGCTGGCCGGAATCTTCGCAAAATCCGAAGGCAGGCTGGGGGTGGCAAAGGTCCACGGCCCGGTCAGCGCCGGGGCCGAAAACCAGCGTCCCGAGATCAGGTAGTAGTAGGTGCCGCCGGCATCCTGAAACAATGCGGCATCGGTGTTGGACACGAACGACAACGCAGTGCCGGGAATGGCCGTCAGCTTCGGCGCCCCCGTCGTGACGATGATGGCGGCCGAGGTCATGGAGACAAAGACCGTCGGCGCATCGGACGCGGCGAGGGCCCTTCCGGGAACCTGCCGCTTCACCTCCGCAAAGTTCCCGTCGGCCGGCAGGGAGCTGAAGGCCGGCGGCAGCGGACCCGCCGGCAGCCACGGACCGCGCACGTCCGGCGCCGAAAGCCAGGCGCCGTTGTGGAGCAGAAACCAGTTCTGCGTGGAGGCGTCGAAGAACACCTCCCAGTTGGTGTTCACGGCAAAGGTCAGGGGGCAATTGGTGACCGCGGTCATCACCGGCTGCCCGTCAAACACCACCAGGCAGGCCGGCCGCGCGCAGTAATAGATCCGGGGCGGATCCTGGGACAATGGCACCGAGGCCGCCGCGTCCGCCTGATGGCGCAGGGACATCAGGATCATGTCCAGCGGAACGGTCTTGGCGCCGACCCCCGACAGGATGCGCCGCGCATTCTCCTCGATCCCGGAAACGCCGGGCGCATCCAGGGACGGGAACCGGGCCGACAGCAGCACCGGATTCGTCAGCGTGACCCGGCGGCCGGCCAAATCGGTCGTGGTGTCAAAACGCACCTCCAGGGTGCCATAGGCCGGTTCCTTGGCACCGGTGGGCGTCACGGCCAGGGCGATGCGGGCCTCCAGTTGCCGCCGGTCGTTCCAGGAGACGACCTGCGGCTGGTACACCGTGGCCGATCCCCGGTCTCCGGTGATGTGATGCGGCCAAGTATCGGCCGTATTGGCCGGCGCCCCGACGCCGACGCCGGCGGCGAGCAGCCATCCCCCCAGGAACAGACCCAGATGACGACGAGGGAATGCGGCGACTCCGGGAAGGACTGAGAACATGCGCGAACCCTGCGGAGCCCCCGCAGGGCGTCAAGCATCGGGGCGCCCCGCCCCCGGACTACAGAGTCGTTGCTCGGCAACGCGGCCCCGTCTGCCACGCCCGCCGTGCTTCCCGCAATCGGCTGTTGGCTATCGCCGATCATCTTCCCTACCGTCGCCCGCATGTCACTTCGGGTCCTGGTGGTTCCGGACAAGTTCAAGGGCACGCTGACCGCCCAGCAGGCGGCCGGGGCGCTGGTCAACGGGTGGTGGGGGGCGCGTCCCCAGGACGAGATGGAAATGCTCCCGATGAGCGACGGCGGCGACGGGTTCGGCGAGATTGTTGCCGGCCTGATCGGCGCCACCGAATGTGTGGCCGCCACCGTGGACGCCGCCAACCGCCCTGTCGGAGCCCGATGGTGGTGGCAGCCCGAGATGAAGCTGGCGGTGATCGAGGCGGCCCAGAGCATCGGACTCGCAATGCTGCCGCCCAAACGCTTTCACCCGTTCGAACTGGACACCCGCGGCCTGGGCCCCGTGATCCAGGCGGCCGTCGCGGTGGGCGCCCAGACCCTGCTCGTGGGCATCGGGGGCAGCGCCACCAATGATGGCGGCTTTGGCATGGCCCGCGCCCTGGGCTGGCGCTTCTTCGACGACCGGGACCAACTGATTGAGAAATGGGTGAAGCTCAACAAGCTCACCCGCTGGCTCCCGCCGCTCGATCCGATTCTGGGCGTGGAGTTCGTCGTCGCCGTGGACGTGGACAACGCCCTGCTGGGGCTCAATGGCTGCACGCGCATCTACGGGCCACAGAAGGGCATCCTCATGACCCAGTTCTCGATCGCCGAGGCCGCCCTGGAAAAGCTGGCGGCCAAGGCCTCCGAGCAGCACGGCTACGACGTGGCTGCGGACGCCGGCGCCGGCGCGGCGGGTGGGCTGGGCTTCGGCCTGAAGACCTTTTGCGGCGCACGGCTGGAGCCCGGCTTCGAGATCTTCGCGCGCCACTCGCGCATTGATGACAAGCTGGCGAAGGCGGACGTGATCCTCACCGGCGAGGGCATGATTGACCGCCAGACGCTCATGGGCAAGGGGACCGGGCGTCTGGCCCAGCGCTGCCACGCCCTCGGCAAGCGATGCGTCGGCTTCGCCGGGATCATTGACGGCGCCGCCAAAACCCAGATGTCGGACCGCCTGTTTCATTCGGTCCACGCCATCTCCCCCATCATGACCAATCCCACCGAGGCCAAGCGGGATGCGGCCATGTGGCTGGAACGCCTGGCTCACAAGGTGGCCAACGACTACGACTGGGCATGACGGACCCTGCGGCCTCTCCGCTGCGAGACCACGACCCACTCCTGGGGCGGTTCCGGCAGCACCTGGAAACCGGCCGCAACGTCTCGCCCTACACGGTGCGCAACTACCTCCACGCCCTGGAGGAATTTGCCGCCTGGCGCCTCGGGGAGACCGGAACAGCCGTGGACTGGGTCACACTCCGGCGCGAGGATTTTCGGCGGTATCTGCGGTCCCTGGGACGGCGGAATCTGGCGCGCTCCCCGATTCATCTCCGCTTCAGCGCCCTCCGCACCTTCTACCGTTTCCTGCTGCGCGAGGCGCTGGTGACCGAGGTGCCGCTGCGGAATCTCAGCCTGCCCAAGCCCGAACGCCGCCTCCCGACCTTCCTCACCGCGAACCAGGTGGAACCGCTCCTGGCGGCGCCACTTCAGGAACTGGCCCGCGCCCGGCAGGAAGACCCGGAGACCGACCCGTCACCGTTCCTCCGTGATGCCGCACTGCTGGAACTGCTCTACTCTTCAGGACTCCGCATCAGCGAGGCCTGCGGCCTGCGGGTGCAGGACGTGAATCCCGGCGAGCGGATCGTGCGGGTGCTCGGCAAGGGACGACGGGAGCGCCAGGTGCCGGTTGGACGCCCGGCCCTGGCGGCGCTGGAACGTTACTGGGCCGGGACCCGACATCCGCGGGACCCGGAGTCCCCCGCGTTTCCGGCCCGGCCGGGTCACCCCGGGGCGGTCTCGCCGGGTGAGATCCAGCGGCGGCTCAAACGGTACCTGGCGGCGGCCGGACTCGATCCGGCACTGACCCCGCACAAGCTGCGGCACAGTTTTGCCACCCATCTCCTCGATCGTGGTGCCGACCTGCGCAGTGTGCAGGAACTGCTGGGCCACGCGCGCCTGACGTCCACCGAAGTCTATACCCACGTCTCCACCGAACGACTGCGCCGCGCCTATGACGCAGCCCACCCGCGGGCGTGACCGCCCAACCACCTCGTGCGCCGGCGACCTGGAATCCAACGCTTCAGCGGTGCTGGGGCTCAAACTTGACGATGATCTCCCCGGGCCGCGCCATGCCCAGCTCGCGGGCCGCGCGCTCCACCGCCTTCGCATCGCGCTGAAGGCCCTGGATCTGGCCCTGCAACTCCCGCACCTCGGCATCGTACTGCTCATGCCGGGATCGGACGTCCTGAAGTTTCATGCGCAGCCGGCGGTTCTGATGAATCAGCGGCAGGTAGCTCAGTGCGGCGGCCGCCAGCAGCGCCAGCACGATCAGGATCATGAGCAGCCGGTTGGCATGGCCCCAGAGGCCCAGGCTGACGTCATCGCGATTCGCGGACTGGCTCATTTGTACCCCCGCCGTTGCGACGCCAGAGTGCCGTCCGGACCAAAAGTGAGCAAGAGATAGACGTTGGGGGTGGAACCCACCGAACTCGTCCCCCAGCCCCCGTAAGGTCCC
>JAFLEG010000521.1 GCA_017302195.1 Verrucomicrobiota bacterium | reverse complement strand
GGCGATGTGCTCAAGGCCGCGATCCCGTGAAGGTGGATTCCGTGACCGCCGCGTACTCGCGATTTGTCGAGGATGCGCAGGGGCGGTCTGGTTGAGCCGCGAGCATGACGCCACGTTCGACCCGGTGGGGCTCCTGCGCTTGGGAGCAGATGGCCGGCTGCTCGATACGGTGGAACTCGAACCCGCGATCTATGGCACGTTGTGTCTGGAGTCTGGCCGGGAGGGCGTGCTTTGGGCGGGAGGGAAAGGGGGTCTGTTTCGCGTGACGCCGGTGCCCCTTTCGACGATGGCCTTCGGACGGGATGAATTTTTTGGGAGAAACTGCAGGGTGGTGGGCTTTGAGCCGTCCGGAGCCCTCTGGTTTGCCAGCGAATGCCTGACGGGACGCTGGTCGCGAGACACCATCGAATTGACGCTCCTGGCGAGCTCCCAAACCAACGGGTACCACATCGGACTTCCCCCGCTGGCCCTGGACCCGGGCGAACGGATGGTTTCCAAGACGGCTGCGGGCCAGAGCCTGGCCTTCTCCTCCGGAAGCGATGGATTCCCTTCGATGGCCTTGGCCGGGAAACCGAACCCCGTGACCGCATTGATTCCCTGCCGGGACGGCATTCTCCGGGTGGCGGTTGCGGAATGGCTGTTCCAGGTTTTCCCCACGGGCCGGATTGACCGCATGCCACAGCCCAGCCCGTCCCCCGTCCTTTCCATGGCCGAAGATCCCCAGGGGGTCCTGTGGATTGGCACCGCCGGCCATGGACTCCTCCGGTGGGACGGCGTGGCATTCCGGGCGGGGACCGACCGTTCCGGAAATGCCGGCGCCATTCACGCGCTGCATGCGGATGCCGAGGGGCGCCTCTGGATGGGAACAGCCTCCGGCCTTTCGCTCTGCGTGGAGGGGGTCCTTCATCCGATCGGTGCCGCCGCCGGTCTTCCCGATGGCGTCATCCATGGAATTCTAGAGGATGACATGCAGCGGCTCTGGGTCAGCCACGCCGAGGGTCTCTTTCGGGCAGCCAAGGGGGACCTGCTGCGGTGGACCCGGGACCGGGAGTCCGCGGTGCCCATCACCGAGTTCGGTCCGAGGGAAGGGCTGCTTCTCCGTGGCGGAGTTGGGGCGCACCCCTGCGTTCGTGGACCTGATGGTCGCCTCTGGTTTGGGCGCCAGGGCGGCCTGGCAGTTGTGGATCCATCGGAAACCCCCGACCTCCCGCCGCCCCGGGTGTTTGTGGAGCGTGTGGTCGCCAACGGGGAGGCGCGGGTTCCGGGTGTGGCCGGCACCGTGCTGCGGTTGCCTGCGGGCGGGGGGCGGCGTCTGGAGGTGGAATATGTCGCCACCACCCTGCATTCGCCGGGGAAGACCCGGTTTCGGCACCGTCTTGAAGGGCGCGATGCGGGATGGCGCGACGCCGGCGGCGAGCGCACCGCCCGCTACCAGAATCTCCCGGAAGGTCACTATACATTCCGGGTGCAGGCGAAGAATCACCAGGGCCGCTGGAGCGAGCGGGAAGCGGCGCTCGTGCTGCACGTTGTGCCGCATTTTTGGGAGACGGGCGTGTTTCGGGCCGCGGCCGGCATGGCGATCAGCGGCAGCGTCGCCTCGGTGGCCTTGTGGGGGTTCCGGCGCCAGCGCCGCACCTGGGCCGAACGGCAGCGGGCCGCACTGGAAGGGGAACGGACCCGCATCGCCCGGGACCTGCACGATCATCTCGGCGCGAGCCTGACGCAGGCGGCCCTCAGGCGGGAGGCCGCCCCGGACCGCGCGCAGCCCATCCGGGAATCCCTGCATGTGCTTCGGGATCTCATCTGGCTGGTCCATCCCGAGAATGACACCCTGGAGAGCCTGGCCGGATTCATCGGCGACTACTCCACCCGGTTCCTGGCGGATGCCGGGCTCGGAGTGCACCTCGACCTTCCGGACGCCTTTCCGGATGGCAGCATTCCAGGCGAGGTGCGGCGCGAGATCGCCGCGCTGCTGAAGGAGAGCCTCCGCAATGTGGTGGCCCATGCCGCAGCCACCCGGGTGGTGGTCCGGGCCCGGGTGCGCGGGGATCAGTTCGTGCTGACGGTCGAAGACGACGGGAGGGGATTTGACGCGTCGCCGGCCGGAGGACGCCTCGCACGGCCGATGGAAGGCGGGCACGGTCTGGCAAACCTGCAGTCGCGCTGCGCCCATCTGGGCGGAGACTTCCGGATCCGCTCGGCGGCCGGGCAAGGAACACAGGTGGACTTCATCATTCCACTGGCCACACTCCGATCCAGACCGCTGTCTTCATGATGCCCCAGGAAGTCCGGATTGCCGTGGTTGAGGATGACGCCGAGGTGCGGCGCCAGATCGTTGTCGAGCTGCACTCGCGGTCGGGTTGGAACGTCGTGGCCGAATGCACCGCTCCCGGTCAGGCCGAACGCCAGTTGCCCAAAGCTCGGCCCGATCTGGTGCTGCTCGACATCGGGCTTGCTGACGGAACGTCGGGCCTGGACCTGATCGCGCCGTTGAAAACGGCAATCCCGGGAGTGGTGATCGTGATGTTGACCGTGGACGGGCGTCCGTCAGCGCTCGCCCGGGCGATCCGCCTGGGCGCCTGCGGCTACCTGCTCAAGCCCGATGTTGCCGGTCTGGCGGATGCCATCCAGGAGGTGCTCGATGGAGGAGGGCCGGTGATGAGTCCGTCGGTGGCCCGGCACCTGTGGAATCTGGCCCGGACGGATTTGTCCGGATCCAGGCCCTCAGACCATGGCCTGACCGCGAGGGAGTGGGAGATCCTGCGTCAGGCGGCAGCCGGCAAGCAGCAGGGAGAAATCGCGCTCGCGCTGGGCATTTCGGTGAACACGGTCAAGATCCACCGCCGCCGCATTTACGATAAACTGGGCGTGGATTCCGTCATGACGGCGCTCCTGCGTCTCCGCGGCGGTGACGGGTTGCTGGGACAGTGATCGCCACATGGGCGGCGGTGAACTGCCGTCGCGGGAGGTTCAAGCTCCTGCCGGCAGATGTGAAAGGTACTGGGCGGGCCCATTCGGGCTCCCAAAGCCGAGTGAGGGTGCTGCCCAGTCACCCACAGGGAGTATTCCAGGGTCTCCTTGTCCGGTGTACCCGTAGGAGATTCTCTGATCATGAAGATCCAGTTCCCGTCAGTTCTTTTGTCAATGTGGCCCCACCTCCACCCCACTCTGTTGCCGCGATTTGGGATCGCAGGCCTTGCTCTTGTATTGATGCTTCTCAGCATGCTGGTATCAACCGGTCGCTCCTATGCAGCCGTGCTTTGGCAGGAAGGGTTCGAGTCGGTGCCGGGCGATTGGACGACTGAAGGCACTCCGAACGTTTGGGAGATCGGGGAGCCGACGGCGGCCAACGGGCCCCGACCACGATCTGGTAAGGCCGTGGCTGGGACGACGTTGGGAAGCAATACTTATGTGACAGGCGCGGCCGATTTGATCAGTCCGGAGTTTGTGGTGCCGCTGGCCAACGAGCGTCCGCGCCTCCGCTACTGGGACTGGCACGAAACCACGCGTACCTATCACTACGGCAGGCTCTACATCCGTGTGAATGGCGGTTCGTGGGTGAACTTGGGCCAGCAGGCCGACGGAGATTTTGGCCGCAAGTGGAGCCAGCGGATCGTGGACCTGCGGGCCTACGGCGGACAGACGGTGCAGATCGCGTTTGGATTTTCCGCCCGCACCGACGTGAACGCCGCCGGAGCGGGCTGGTACATTGATGATGTGTCCATCGAAACCGGCCCGATGCAGTTCAACAACCCTGAAAGTTTCGAGAATGGGTTCGGCGATTGGTCAGTCAATTCCGCGATATGGGAGATCGGGGAGCCGACGGCGGCCAACGGACCGCAACCACGATCTGGCAAGGCCGTGGCTGGGACGACGTTGGGAAGCAATAGTTATGTGACCGGTGGCGCCGATCTGATCAGTCCGGAGTTTGTGGTGCCGCTGGCCAACGAGCGTCCGCGCCTCCGCTACTGGGACTGGCACGAAACCACGCGTACCTATCACTACGGCAGGCTCTACATCCGTGTGAATGGCGGTTCGTG
>JAFLEG010000520.1 GCA_017302195.1 Verrucomicrobiota bacterium | reverse complement strand
CCGGACACGTCGAATGCCGGATCCGCGATGAGGGTCCGGGATTCACGGAGGAGGACCGCGGGCGGATGTTCCAGCGGTATGGCCGCCTCTCCGCCCGGCCGACCGGCAACGAGCCCAGCACCGGCCTGGGTCTGAGCATCGTCCGTCAGCTCGTGACGCTGCTGCGGGCAGACCTCCAGTGCGATACCGCTCCGGGCCGCGGCACCACCTTCATCCTGCGGCTGCCCCGCGCCTGAAATCACCGCCGGCAACACATGGACTTCCTGATCATTGACGACGACCGGGCCTTTCGCGAGGCCACCACCCTCCTCATCGAGGACGACAACCACTACACGGAGGGGGTTGAATCCGGGGCCGCCGCCCTGCAGCGCCTCAAGGAGGCCCGCTTCGACGCCGTGCTGCTGGACCTGCATCTGGGCGCGGAGGACGGCCTCCAGGTCCTCGATGCCATCATCGCAGCCCGCCCGGAGCAGTCGGTCATCCTGCTGACCGCGGGCGGCTCGGTGAAGACCGCCGTGGATGCCATCCGCCGGGGGGCACAGGACTACCTGGAGAAGCCGTTCACCCGGGAACAGTTCCACACCGTTCTGGCGCGTCTCCAGCGGGTGCGCAAACTCGGCCGTCGGATCGAGCAACTGGAGGTCGAGGTGCGCGAAACTCGTTCCCTCCAGCCCGAACCGGTCATTGACTTCAGCACCCCACAGATGCGGGAGATGATGGAGATCCTGCTGCGGGCGGCCCGATCCCCGGCGTCCATCCTGATCCTGGGCGAAAGCGGCACGGGCAAGAGCGTCATCGCCCGCCAGGTGCATCAGCACAGCCATCTGGCCGAGCAGCCGTTCATCACCGTGAGCTGCCCCAGCCTCTCGCGCGAACTGCTGGAGAGCGACCTCTTCGGCCATGTGAAGGGCGCCTTCACTGGGGCGGTCAAGGACCACTGGGGCAAGGTGCGAAGCGCCGCGGGCGGCACGCTGTTCCTGGACGAGATCGGCGAGCTGCCGCTGGAGATCCAGCCCAAGCTCCTCCGGCTGCTGCAGGAGCGCGAGTACGAGCGGCTGGGGGAGAACGTCACCCACACCGCCGACGTCCGGATCATCGCCGCCACCAACCGCGACCTGAAGCAGCGGGTGGCTGAAGGCGCCTTCCGCGAGGACCTCTACTACCGGCTCAACGTGATCTCCGTTCGCCTGGAACCCCTGCGGAAGCGTCCGGAGGACCTCATGCGGTTCGCCGCGCATTACCTGGAGCACTTCGCCCGCCAGTGCGGACGCCCCGCGCTGCGCCTCGACGCCGAGGGCGAGGCGGCCCTCCGCCGTCATGCCTGGCCCGGCAATCTGCGGGAGCTGCGCAACGCCATCGAACGGGCGGTCATCCTGGCCCGGAACGACCAGGTGTCCGCCGCCGACCTGCCGCAGGAGATCCAGTCCACCGCATCCTCCGTGGAAACCGCCGCCCTTCAGCCGGGATCCCGCTGCTCGTTGCAGCAGTTGGAGGAGGAACACCTGCGCCGGGTGCTGGCCCAGAGCGGCAACCTCACCGAGGCCGCCCAGATTCTGGGCATTGACCAGGCGACCCTCTACCGGAAGCGCAAGAAGCTCGGGCTGGACTGAGGGACACCGGAGGGTTGTCCCCTTGAATAATTTCGCGGCCGGTTGCCCCGGCTGCACGGTTGAAAACGGACGGGCTTGGCGGAAGATACTCCGCATGGAGTCCTCCGGATCACGCCTCAAGACCGGGCGGAATCGGCTCATGCGTCCGCTCGGGCAGGCCCTGGTGGCCGGCCTGCTTGGGATGGCGGCCGCCTCGGCGGCGGAAGCGCCGGCGGAGGCGCCGCTGACCTTCAACCGCGACATCCGACCGATCCTCTCCGACAACTGCTTCGCCTGCCACGGCACCGACGCCAAGCAGCGCAAGGCCGGACTGCGGCTGGACACCGCCGAAGGCGCCTTCACCCCCAACAAGCACGGAACGCCGGCCATCCGTCCCGGGGACGCCGAGGGCTCGGAACTCTGGAAGCGGCTGATCACCGGGGACCCGGACGACCTCATGCCGCCGCCGGACTCCCACAAGTCCCTGACCCCGGCGCAAAAGGCCACCCTCCGCCAGTGGATCGAGCAGGGTGCTTCCTATCAGCGGCACTGGTCCTTTGAACCGATCGTTCTGCCGCCGGTTCCCCTGGCGGTTGCCGGAGAACCCCCGGCGGCCAACCCGGTGGACCGCTTCATCGAGGACCGCCTGGCCCGCGAGCACTGGACGCTGTCCCCGGAGGCCGACCGCCGCACCCTGATCCGCCGGCTCAGCTTTGACCTGCGCGGCCTGCCTCCCTCGGTGGCGGAGGTGGAGGCCTTCGTGTCCGATCCCGCCCCCGACGCCTATGCACGGCTGGTGGAGCGGTTTCTGGATTCCCCGGATTACGGGGAACAGATGGCGCGGCACTGGCTGGACGTCGCCCGCTACGGCGACACCCACGGACTGCACCTCGACAACGAACGCTCCATGTGGCCCTACCGGGACTGGGTGGTCGGGGCCTTTAACCGGAACCTGCCCTTCGACCAGTTCACCATCGAGCAGCTTGCCGGCGACCTCTTGCCGGATCCGACCCGGGAGCAGTTGACCGCCACCGGATTCAACCGCTGCAACGTCACCACCGGCGAGGGTGGCGCCATTGATGCCGAGTTCATCTTCCGTTACGCCGTGGACCGGACCTCCACCACGGCGGAGACCTGGCTGGGCCTGACCGCCGGATGCGCGGTCTGTCATGACCACAAGTTTGATCCCCTGCCCACCAGGGAATTCTACTCCCTCTATGCGTTCTTCCTGAGCGCGGCCGATCCGGCGATGGATGGCAACTCCCTGCTCACCGCCCCGACCATCAAGCTGCCGCAGACCACCCAGGAGCAGCGGCTCGCCGGATTCGACGCACAGATCCAGGCCGCCGAGGCCCGCGTGCGCGAGGCGCTGCCCACGGTGTCCTACACGGATCCCGCCACCCTGACCCCGCCCCCGCCGGTGGAGGTGAAGGAAGTGGTCTGGCTGGACGACGAGGCGCCGGGCACGCCCAAGGCGGCCACCGAGAACGGCCCCCGCTGGATCGGACCGGACCAGGGCCCCGTGCGCGCCGGACAGCGCGCCCTGCGGCGTCAGGGGCCGGGGGTGACCCAGGACGTCTTTGAGAGCAACGGGGCCGTGCTGGAGATTCCCGCGGGCGCCACCCTGTTCGCGCATGTATTCCTCGACCCCAAGGATCCCCCGAAGGCGGTGATGCTGCAGTTCAACAAGGACGGCTGGGATCACCGCGCCATCTGGGGCGATGCCGACGCCATTGACTGGGGCGAGAAAGGCAAGGCCGGTCGGATGCCCATGGGCGACCTGCCCAGGACCGGTGAATGGATCCGCCTCGAAGTGCCGGCGGAACGGGTCGGGCTCAAGGCCGGGGATCGGCTGAGTGGCATTGCCTTCACCCAGGCGGATGGCACCGGTTACTGGGATCAGGCCGGCGTGCAGGGACGCGTGGACCCGGCCAACGATCCGCTCCACTCCTTCGCCGTCTGGCAGCGCCAATACGACGGCAAGGAACCGGGCGAAGTGCCCCAGGAGCTCCGGACCATCTTCAAGAACAGCAGCATCACCAATCGCGCCCCGGAAGATGCGACCCGGCTGCGCAACCACTACCTGAGCACCGTCTGCGCCGCGACCCGCCCGGTGTTCGAGCCCCTGCAGCGCGAGGTCGCCCGGCTGCGGAAGGAACGCGGTGACTACGACAACGCCATCGCCGCCACCTTCATCTTCCGGGATCTGGAGAAGCCCCGCGACGCCTTCGTGATGATGCGCGGCCAGTATGACAAGCCCGGCGAGAAGGTCCTGCCGGGCATGCCTGCGGCGCTGTCCACGGCACGGAACGCCTCCGCCGCCAACTCCGATGCCGCGCCGCGCCTCAACCGGCTCGACCTGGCCCGGTGGCTGGTAAGTCCCGACCAGCCGCTCACCGCCCGGGTGACGGTCAACCGCTTCTGGCAGCAGTTTTTCGGCACCGGAATCGTGC
>JAFLEG010000519.1 GCA_017302195.1 Verrucomicrobiota bacterium | reverse complement strand
CAAAATGCCGGAGGACAAGGACACCGGCCAGTGGGATGAACACGACTACGAGCAGTACCTCCGCGAGTCCGACGCCCGCACCGAGAAGCTGATGGCGCTGTTCGACCGCTACGAGGGGCATCCGGATTCCGAGGCGATCATCGCCCGGGAAATGGGCTGGAGCATTTCCGGGGAGGGGGAGGATCCGTTTCGGGAGCCCGGACTGGAGCCCCTGGACTCTGCGAAGCTCCGCGGTCCCGATCCGGCGACCGAAGGGGTGGACTGGGTGCGCAACGAGGCGGGCGTCGCCGTGCACCCGCTCTATCTCCGGTGCCATCGTGCGGGGCGCGCCGCCTGGGATGCCGTGGACCAGATGTCGGAGGGGGTCCAGAACGATCCGGACATCTCCGACTTTCTCTGCGAGTTCCACCTCACCACCGCGCGCCTTGCGGGGGCGTTGAACGGCCTGCCGTACGGCCGGGACCAGTCGGAGCCCCCGTTCATTGTCGCCTGCCTGAAGCGCTCCCTGGGCCATGTGGACGCCGCGGAGGCTGCGGCGGACCGCATCGGGACCCGGACGCTCCTTCCGGCCGCCGCCTTGGACGCCGCACGCGAGGCCCTGGCGGGGATCCGTCAGGCCATCCTCCAACTCATCCGTGAGTTTCGCGCTGCCCGCCGCGGGCCGGACTCCGGAACAGAAACCTGCTCCTGACATGAGCCCTCCCGAGATCTGTCCCCACTGCGGTGCCGAGGTGCCCGAAGGTTCCCGGGTCTGTCCCGAATGCGGCGCCGACGAATCCACCGGGTGGAACGAACACGCCACCGCCCAGCGTCTGGATCTGCCCGATGCGGAGGATTTCGACGCGGAGGCATTTGCCCGGGAGGAGTTCGGGCCGCCTGCGCGGCGCGGTCCGGCCTGGGGTTGGGTGGCGGTGGCGATTCTGCTGCTGGGCGCGTTGCTCTGGTGGATGATTCCGTGAGGGCGGAGCGCCGCAGGCCCTGGAGTGCCGAACACAGACACTGAACACTTGGACCTGAAAACTTCCCATGCTGCACGGTCCGGGATGTCCCCCGGGCCCGAAAATCCGCCGGCTGTCCCCGCACGCCTCGCCTCACTGGATGCCTACCGGGGCGCCATCATGCTCCTGATGGCCTCGGCCGGCCTGGGACTTCCCCACCTCGCGTCGCGGCATCCGGAGAATCGCTGGCTGGGATTCATCGGACACCACTGCGAGCACGCCGCCTGGGCGGGATGCACCCTGTGGGACCTGATCCAGCCGGCGTTCATGTTCATGGTGGGGGTGGCCCTGCCCTTCTCGCTGGCGGCACGCCGCGCCCGCGGCATCCCGGACCGCGCCCTCTTCGGCCACGCGCTCGGCCGCTCCCTGATGCTCCTCCTCCTGGCTGTGTTTCTCACCTCCGCCTGGAGTCCGCGCACCGAGTGGATCTTCCCCAACGTTCTGGCCCAGATCGGACTCGGTTATCCGTTTCTCTTCCTCGCCGCCCTCACGCGTCCGCGCACCCAGGCCGGGATCGCCACAGGGCTCCTGCTGGGGTACTGGCTGTGGTTTGCGATGCACCCGCTGCCGCCCCCGGGCTTTGACCCGTCATCCGTGGGCGTCACCCCCGACCTGGCGCAGTTCACCGGATGGCAGGCGCACTGGAACAAGAATACCAATGCGGCGGCTGACTGGGACCGCTGGTTCCTGAACCTCTTCCCCCGCGCGCAGCCCTTCCGATTCAACGAGGGCGGCTACCAGACGCTGAACTTCGTGCCCTCGCTGGCGACGATGATCTTCGGGCTGCTCGCGGGCCAACTCCTCCGCGGCGGACGCCCCCTGCGGGATCAGGTCCGCGTGCTGATCTGGGCCGGCATCGGGGGCATTGCCGCCGGGGCCCTGCTGGGGTGGACCGGGGCATGCCCGATCGTGAAGCGGATTTGGACGCCTTCCTGGGCGCTGTACAGCGGCGGCTGGGTGACCCTGATCCTGGCGGCGTTTGTCGCGGTGATGGATCTGCGCGGATGGCAACGCTGGGCCTTCCCGCTGGTGGTGGCCGGCATGAACCCGATCACCCTGTATTGCCTGTGGCAGTTGTCGGGGGGATTCATCCGCGAGAACGTCAAGCGCCACCTGGGACCGGGCGTCTTCGAAGTCCTTGGTCCGGACGGCGTGCCGGCCCTGGAACGGGGCACCGTCCTGCTGGTGCTCTGGCTGCTCCTGTACTGGATGTACCGGCGGAAGATCTTTCTCCGGATCTGAGAGCCTGTCCGGAAACTCAGCCCACCGACAGCAGCTCCACCTCGAAGATGAGCGTGGCATTCGGCGGGATCGCGCCCGGATAACCCTGGCGTCCGTAGGCCAGCTCCGGGGGGATGGTCATCCGCACCTTGTCGCCGACCACCATCGTGGCCACGCCCTGGTCCCATCCGGCAATGACCTGGCCGGCTCCCAGCAGGAAGGTAAACGGATCGTTGCGATCCACGGAACTGTCGAACTTCTTTCCGTCCTCAAACGTGCCGGTGTAGTGCACCGTGACATTGCGGCCGCGCTGCGCCGCTGGTCCGGAACCGGTGGTGATTTTCTCGATCTTCAGGGAGCTTGCTGACATCCGGCGAGTGTCATCACGCCCGGACCCCGGGTCAAAGGATCTGCGGATCCTGCTTCGTTCTGGGATTCCTTCCGGCGGTCGCGCAATCTCTCCACGATGATCCTCGCCGGATTGCGCCGCATCTCCCTCACCCACTGGATCCTGATCTCCATGGTCGTCGGCGTCGGCGTCGGCGTGGCGTTCCCGGAGGCGTCCCAGAACCTCAAGGTGCTCTCCAACGTCTTCCTGCGGCTCATCAAGTGCATCCTGGTGCCGCTGGTGTTCGGCACCCTGGTGGTCGGCATCGCCGGCCACGCCGGCGATCTCCGGTCCGTGGGCCGCCTGGCCTTCAAGGCCATCGTCTATTTCGAGGTCGTCACC
Organism: Verrucomicrobiota bacterium; assembly: GCA_017302195.1. Taxonomy (GTDB): domain Bacteria; phylum Verrucomicrobiota; class Verrucomicrobiia; order Limisphaerales; family UBA9464; genus UBA9464. Next base: position 1,099 of record JAFLEG010000519.1, on the reverse strand, counting down.
ACGCTGGCGCTGGTCATCGGACTGGTGGCGGTGAACGTCGCGCGTCCCGGGGACGGCGTGGTGCTGCCCCCGCCGCGACCGGGGGAGGTGCCGGCGACGCCAGCGCCGGTGACCTTCAGCGGCATCCTGGAGCATCTGGTTCCTGATAGTTTTTTTAAGGCCGCCGCCGATAATGTCGTGCTGCAGGTGGTGGTGTTTGCGCTTCTGTTCGGCGTGGCGCTGGCGCAGGTCTCCGGCCCGCCCCGCCAGCACATGCTGGAGTTCTGCGAGGGGCTCACCGAGGTCATGTTCAAGTTCACGGGCATCGTGATGAAGTTCGCCCCGCTGGGCATCGGTGCGGCGATGGCGGTGACCGTGGGGCACAGCGGACTCGGCGTGCTCAAGCAGCTCGCGCTGCTCATCGTCACGCTCTACGCCGCCCTGGCGCTCTTCTGCGTGCTGGTGCTCTGGCCGGTCGCTGTCTGGGCCCGGGTGCCGGTGCGGCGGTTCCTCAGCACCCTCAAGGAACCCATCCTGCTGGCGTTCACCACCACGTCGTCCGATGCCGCCATGCCCGACGCCATGAAGCGCCTGGTCGCCTTCGGCGTTCCCAAGCGGATCGTGTCCTTCGTCATGCCCATGGGCTATTCGTTCAACCTCGACGGCTCGACGCTCTACCTGGCTGTGGCGTCCATTTTTGTCGCCCAGGCGGCCAAGGTGGACCTGAGCCTCGGACAGCAGCTCGCCATCCTCCTGACACTCATGCTGACCAGCAAGGGCATGGCGGGCATCCCCCGGGCCTCGCAGGTGATCCTGGCCGGCACCCTGGTCACCTTCGGACTGCCGCTGGAGGGGGTGCTGCTGATCATCGGCGTGGATGAACTCATGGACATGGCCCGCACCACGGTGAACCTCATCGGCAACTGCCTGGCCACCGCGGTCATGGCCCGCGCGGAGGGCATTCCCCTGGATCCGGACACGGCGGCGCAGTCGTAAGCGGGGACCGAGGAAACTCTGGCCAACCCCCTCCGGGCATGCGTTGGTATTGGGGTATGAACTCCCGGATGCGTTTCCTGTTCGGCAGTGCCCTCCTCGCCGGCCTGCTGGCGGTGCCGGCCAC
>JAFLEG010000052.1 GCA_017302195.1 Verrucomicrobiota bacterium | reverse complement strand
GCACCTCCGACAATGGCAGGGCGTGCATCGGTCCTGTAGGCATAAAGCGGCTCCCGAAACGGCGCCCCGAACGCGGACGGCCCATTTGCGGACGAACCGTAATCCGAGCCGCTGATCAGTTCGTTGACCTCCTCCGGATCGTTTCCGCCACCGTCCGTGAAGAACACGCGTCCGCCCTCCCAAGGCGGCTGGACCGCCAGGCCGGATGGATTCCGGACGCCGTTGGCGTACACATACCAAAACTGCCGATCAATGTGCGTCGTGTACGGGTTCCACCGCAGCACGCGTCCCGCCTCCCAGACCCGGACCACCCCGGATTGTTCAGCCAGGAAGATGCGGCCATCCCGGGCGACCGAAAGCGCGACCGGCTGGTAAAGATCGGCGACCAGGGTTTCGACCTGGAAATCTGCGGGAACCTCCATCGCGGCGGCGGAGAGACAGACCAGAGCAGTCCAGGCCATCCGAACCAGGGACATGGGGTTCATACGGATGGCTTTGAGTTGGTGAGGCACCAATAGCCCCCGGCAACGGATGGGCAACGAAATTCAGACATCAGACATCACCCACGATCCCCGTCATTCGTCCACGGGCGCTGCGGGTCAAGATGGGGTCGAGGTGGAACGCGACCATTGCCACACGCCGGTCATGAGCGCGGCTCGAAGTCGTTCTCGCGCCACCACACCTCCAGTTCGTCCGCGCCGAAGTCGGCGAGGATCTCGCCGTCCACGTCGAGCGACGGCGCCAGGGTCTGCCCGGTCAGCTCACGCATTTCGGCGCGCGCCTCGGGATCCCGGATGACGTCGAGGGTCTCATGATCGATGCCCCTGGCGGCGAACCAGTCCAGAGCCTCGTCACACCACGGGCACCCAGGCTTGATGAACAGTCGGATCGAGGTGGGTTTCATCCGGTCCCGGGTCACTCGGTGATGAAGGTGTCGCTGTGCTCGTAGGCCGGCGCGCAGCAGCACAGCAGCCGCAGCGGTTCGGTACCCGTGTTCCACAGCTTGTGGCGCAACCCCGGCGGGATGGCGATGGCATCGCCGGCCCGCACCTCGCGGATCTCGTCGCCCAGGCGGAAGCGTCCGGAGCCATGCGTGATGTAATAGATCTCCTCCGTGCGCGCGTGGTAGTGCTCCTCGGTGGCCTGGCCCGGCAGCAGTCGGGCCTCGGCAAGGCTCTGGTTGCGGATCACGGAGTTGCGGTGGGCCAGCAGCTCCCGGATCTCCGAGCCATCCTTGGTCACGAAGGCCGGCGCCGCGTCGAGATTCACGACATCCATGCCGGGAGTGTGGGATTGGCAGGCGGTCCGGGGCAAGTCAGGGTCGCCCCATGAAGCATGCGACGGGATTTCTGAAGCTGGTGGAGGCGGCCAAGGCTCAGGTGCGCGAGGTGTCGGTCGCCGAGGCGCGTGAACGTCTGGCGGCCCGGCCGCAAGCTGTCCTGGTGGACGTGCGCGAGGAGGGCGAATGGGCCGCAGGACACGCCCGCGAGGCGGTGACCCTGGGACGCGGCGTCCTGGAGCGCGACGTCGAGTCCCGGTTTCCCGACCCCGCCACCGAGCTGATCCTCTACTGCGGCGGCGGCTTCCGGAGCGCGCTGGCGGCCGAGTCGCTCCAGAAGATGGGCTACACCAATGTCTGGTCGCTGGCGGGCGGTTTCCGGGCGATGTCGGAAGCCGGATGGCCCATGGCCTGAATTTCCCTTTGACAGCCCCGGGGGTCGTCCCGCATTCCTTGGGGCGTTCCGGCGGTCCGGGACACTCATCCAGAGTGGCGGAGGGATACGGCCCGATGATGCCACGGCAACCGGTCGAACCGGCAGTTCGACGACCAGGTGCCAATCCGGCGGGGAATCCGGCGACGGAGACCCCGCAGCGATGAGAGGAGCCGCCTGCGTTGTCGCCCTCTTCTCATCGTCCCGGGAAGGGGGCTTTTGTTTGCCCGCATTCCGGCCCTGGGCGCAGCGCGGAATGTTTGTCATGAGCAACAGCAACGGATTCATGAAGGCGCTCAAGTGCCGCGAGTGCGGCCATGAGTACCCGCTCGCCGCCACCCACGTCTGCGAGTTCGACTTTGGCCCGCTGGAGGTCGCCTACGACTACGAGCGCATTGCGAAGTCGCTGACGCGGGACGTCATCTGCAGCCGTCCGCAGACGATGTGGCGCTACCGGGAGCTGCTGCCCATCGCTGGGGAGCCGACCGTGGGACGCCAGGTGGGCTACACCCCGCTGGTGCGCGCCGACCGGCTGGCAAAGCGGCTGGGCATCCGGGAACTGTGGATCAAGAACGACGCGGTCAATTATCCCACGCTGTCGTTCAAGGACCGGGTGGTGAGCGTCGCCCTCAGCCGCTCGGTGGAACTGGGCTTCCGCACCGTGGCCTGCGCCTCCACGGGCAATCTGGCCAACTCCGTCGCGGCCAACGCCGCAGCCGCCGGACTGCAGTGCTTTGTCTTCATCCCGCATGACCTGGAGCAGGGCAAGGTGCTCAACTCGCTGATCTACGGGGCGTCGGTCATCGGCATCCGGGGACACTACGACGAGGTGAACCGCCTCTGTGCCGAGATCGCCGGCAAGTATCCCTGGGCGTTCGTGAACGTGAACATGCGGCCCTACTACGCCGAGGGATCCAAGAGCATGGGCTTCGAGATCCAGGAGCAACTGGGCTGGCGGATCCCCGAGCACACCGTGGTGTGCATGGCGTCCGGTTCCCTCCTGACCAAGATTCACAAGAGCTACCAGGAATTCTCCAAGCTCGGGCTGGTGCCCGAGACCCCCTGGAAGATCCACGGCGCCCAGGCCACGGGATGCAATCCCATCACGCAGGCGCAGAAGGCCGGCCTCGATTTTTTCAAGCCGCAGAGGCCGAACACCATCGCCAAGTCGCTGGCCATCGGCACCCCGGCCGACGGCTTCTACGCCCTGCGCGTGATGAAGGAGACCGGCGGCTCCGGCGACGACGTCACCGACGACGAGATCCGCGAGGGCATCCGGCTGCTGGCCGAGTGCGAGGGCATCTTCGCCGAGACCGCGGGCGGCGTCACCGTGGGTGTGGCCAAAAAGCTGATCGCCGCCGGGAAGATTCCCTCCGGTTCCAGCGCCGTGCTCTGCATCACCGGCAACGGCCTGAAGACGCTCGATGCGGTCGTCGGCCACGTCGGTGAACCCCGCGACATCAAGCCCAGCCTCCGCGAGTTCGAGGCCCTGCTGGCGCGGGAAAACCCGAAGTTGGTCCCGGCCTGAACGCCGTAACCCACGACCCGGCCATGGTCCGCATCCTCATCCCCCCCACGCTCCGCCGTCTGTGCGGCGGCGAGGACACCCTGCAGCTCCGCGCCCGGTCGGTGGGCGAGCTGATCGGGCAACTGCACACCCGCTACCATGGCGTGCGCGACCGCCTCTGCGACGATCAGGGGCGCATCCGCGGCTCGGTGCTGGTGTACGTCAACGACGAGGACATCCGCTTCCTCCAGTCGCAGGGCACCCCGCTCAAGCCCGGCGACGAGGTCAGCATCATTCCCGCCTACGCCGGAGGCTGATCCTTGCGTTGCATTGGGAATCCATCCGCACGAAGCTCTCCCTCCGTTCATCGCCATGCCTGTCACCATTCGAATTCCCACCCCGCTGCGCAAGCTGACCCAGGATCAGGAACTGGTGCAGGTGGCGCCGGGCACCGTCGGCAGCGCCATTGCCGAGCTGCAGTCGCGGTTCCCCGGCATCCAGGAGCGCCTTGTGGACGACGTCGGGCAGGTGCGCCGCTTCGTCAACGTGTATGTGAACGAGGAGGACATCCGGTTCCTGCAGAACAACGACACGCCGCTCAAGGACGGGGATGACGTGAGCATCATCCCGGCGATTGCCGGCGGCTAGCCCCCCTGCCCCATGCCCGCCCCCAAGCGCAAATCCGCCGCCAAGTTCGCCCCGCCGGAAACGGCGCGCCTCTGGCTGATGTTCCCCGCCAAGCTGATCAAGAAGCCCGTCATCTGGGAGCTGGGACACAAGTTCGACGTGATCACCAACGTCCGCCAGGTGAGCGTCGCCGACGACATCGGGATTGCCTGCCTGGAGCTGGAGGGGGCGCCCGGCGAGGTGGCGTCCGGCGTCCGCTGGCTGCGCAAGCTGGGCGTGAATGTGGAGCCGGTGGAACTGGGCACGGTGGAATCCTGAGTCCGTCGGACCGCCCTCCATCCGCGTCGCCATCCACAATTGGCAACGCGGCAGAATCCGCGACCCCGGTAAAAACCGTGGCTGGAATCGCCGCTTGACCAGCCGGGACGGCAGTCGTATTTCGCCATCAAGTGCTTGATTTCCAAGCACCCCAACCTGATTCGATCCTATGACAAAGCGCGACCTGGTGGTGCGGATCGCCTCCGAGACCGGCCTGATCCAGGAAAAGGTTCAGGAGGTGGTTCAAAAAACCCTCGATTACATCTCCGAAGCCGTCACTCAAGGCCACACCGTGGAGTTGAGGAACTTCGGCGTGTTCGAGGTCAAAATCCGGCGGGCCCGCATCGGCCGGAATCCCAACCAGCCCGAGCGGGACGTGCCGATCCCGCCCCGGGCCGTGGTGAAGTTCAAACCTGGCAAGGAGATGCGGGAGTCCGTGCTCCGGCTGACCCCCGGCGCCTCGTAGCTCCCCGCTCCGCGCCCGCCCTCCCCTCAGCGGCGCCGGATCAATTCCCACGCGGCGGGGTGCTGATCCTGCCGGCAGCCCTGCCGAGCGGTCACTTCTCGGCCAGGAGCTTCTCCACCTTGTCCGCCAGCCCGTCGCGGGCGTTCAGATCGCGGAGGACGCCCTTGGCGTCCACCAGCCACATGGCGGGAATGGAGTTGATGCCGAACTCCTGTCCGAACTTGTTCTGCCAGCCTTCGCCATCGAAGTACTGGGGCCACGGCATGCCCTTCTTCTTGACGAAGGATTCCAGGGCCTCCTTGTCCTGATCGAAGCTGATTCCCACGATCTCAAAGCCCTTGGGATGCAGCTTCTCATAGGCGGCCTTCACGTTGGGCAGCTCCTGCACGCAGGGCCCGCACCACGTCGCCCAGAAATCCACCAGCACCACCTTCCCTTTCATCGCCGCCAGGCTGACCTCGCTGCCGTCCACCGCCTTGAACTTCAGGTCCAGCGGCTTTCCCACCCGGTCGTACTTCTTCACCAGGGCGCCTGCGGCCTCCTTGAGCTGCTCGGGGGCCTTGCTGTCCTGGATCTCCTTGGCCAGCTCGCGTGCATGCTCCGGACTAGATCCCTGGGCGATCTCCATGAGGGCGCCGTACACCTCCATGCGGTCTGGAAACTCCTTCATCACCTCGCGGACGCCCTTCTCAAATTCGACGAGCACCACCTCCATGCCCTTGTCCTGCTGCTTCATGGCCTGAGCCACCGCGGCCTGCATCTTTTTCTCAAAGGGACCGGGAGCCGCCTCGCCGCTCAGGGCGGCCAGTTCGTCGGCGCGATCCTCCATGCCCAACTGCTGGACCGCCGCCCGGAGCATCTGCATGCGGATCTCCGCGGCCTCCTGGGCGTGCTCGCTCTTGGGAAAACGGGTGGCGAACTCCTTGGCCAGATCAGCCGTGGAGACCGCAAACTCGCCCATCTTCTTCCGGAACGCCGCGATCTCCTCCTCGGACGGCTGGCGTTGATTCCAGTCGGCCGGCGGCAACGGGGGCTGCGTGCCGTCCTGCACCTTCTTCCACGCAGCCTCCTCAGAGTCCGGCAGGGATGCGGACGCCGCTGCCTTGGCATCCGCGGCGGCTGCGGGGGCCTCCGCGGCCGCGGGCTTGGGCGCGGCATCCTGGGCCTGGAGCACCGCCAGGCCGCAGACCAGAAGGACCGGCAGGAAGCGCAGCGAACGGAGTCGGGAGGGGGAGATCATTGTGGAGGTGTGGCGGACAGGAGCCCGCCTGCGAGTTAGCGCCGGACAGACTGCCGCGGAACCGGAGGCGTTCAACCTTCTTCGGAGGATTTTGCCCCTCCGGAGCCTCCGCCGTGGAGGCGCTGACGCAATCGCAGCAGCCGCCGCGGATTGAGCGGCGCCGCGAAATCGCCTTCGCGAAGGCCGGGATCCCGTTGATGCAGCGCCTGATCGAGCGCCGCGATCAAGGACTCCCGGTCCGCAGGGTCCATCGGCATCGCCCCAACCCCGTCCGAGGAGGCGCGGGCGGCCTGCCGCGAAAACTCCAGCAGGAGGGCGCAGGGTTCGAGGCACGGGATGGCGGACTTCTCGGGCTCGGAGTCGGCGGCCAGTCCCGGGGCGGGCCACAGGCGACACCGCAGGCAGAACGCCGCGTCACATCCGCTGCGGACCACGGAGGCAGCCGCAGCATCATCCAGCCGGCTGATGCCCCGGTACATGCCCGTCTGCCGTCCGGTGAATTCGCGGAACGGAATGGGCCTCGCAGCGCCCGTGGACACCGCATGCCAGTCCGCGACCGCGCCCGGATACACGCCTTCCAGCGCCATCTCCAGCTCCGCGGAGTTCCGGGTCACCACCCGCCAGCCCGACCGGAGCCCGGGCGCCGTCCGGTTCGGACGGAATGCGCCCCGCGAATCCGTCTGCGACCAGACCAGCAGGTCCGCAGGGGAAAGCGCCTGGAGCCGTTCGGCCGCCTGGGCGGCATCGTCCCGATGGCGCAGCTCAATCGCGGTTTCCACGCGACGCGCCCGCACCTCCGCCCAGACGAACTCCGGGGCGACACGGGACATCCAGGCAATGAGTGCGGGTGAAACGAACGGCGGCATGCAGCGCCGTCAGATTGCCACAAATCCCTCCGGAGTCGAAGCACGCGAAAGGGCGCCGCTCCGGTGGGAGGGTTAAAAAACCGCGAATGGTCGCCAATGAACGCGAATGGGTGAAACCGCCGAACGACCGCTCAAGTGCCTTCCTCTCCAATTCGCGTCCATTGGCGACCATTCGCGGTTCTCAACCCCACCGCTCATCCGCACGGCGCCAGCGCCCGGTCCTGCAGGAAGCGCAGGACCAGGGCCGTCCAGCCGGTCTGATGCGACGCGCCGCAGCCGCGTCCGGTGTCGGCATGAAAGTACTCGTGGAACAGCAGCAGATCCCTCCAATGGGGATCGGTGGCGAAGCGCGGGTCGGCGCCATGACAGGGCCGGCGTCCCTGGGCGTCCGGCAGGAACAGCGAGATCAGCCGGCGCTCCAGGTCCCCGGCCACCGCGGCCAGCGTCTGCTGGCGTCCGGATCCCGCCGGGTACTCGAAGGTGAACTCCGGTCCGTAGAAGTGGTGGTAGCGCTCCAGGGCCTCGATGATCAGATAGTTGATCGGGAACCAGATCGGCCCCCGCCAGTTGGAGTTCCCGCCGAAGAGCGCGGTGTCGCTTTCGCCGGGGGCGTAGTCCACGCGGTGCTCCACGCCGTCGAGCTGGATCCGGTACGGATGGGCCTCGTGATGGCGCGACAGCGACCGGATGCCAAACGGCGACAGGAACTCGCGTTCGTCCCCGAGGTAGCCCAGCACGCGCCGGAGCCGGTCGCGGGTCGGAATGGACAGCAGCAATTTCTGACGGCTCTGCGAATACCCCAGGGCGATCCCGCGCTGGGCGTCGAGACGATGCCGTCGAAACCACTGCAGCCGGCGGCTGAACCCGGGCAGCCGCTCGATCTGCTCCCGGTCGAAAACCTCCACGGCGATCAGCGGCATCAGCCCAACCAGCGACCGGGTCTTGAGCAATTGCGTGCGGCCATCGAGCCGCACCTCGTCGTAGTAGAATCCGTCCTCCTCATCCCAGAGCCCCGTGCCACCCAGGGTGTTCATGGCCTCGGCGATCTGCACGAAGTGCTCCAGGAACTTGCTCGCCATGTCCTCGTAGGCCGTGTGCACCCGGTGCCCGTCCCACGCCAACTCCAGCGCGATGGCCAGCATGGTGGAGCAGTAGAACGCCATCCAGGCGGTGGCGTCGGCCTGCTGGAGGGTGCCGCCATGCGGCAGCGGATGCGACCGGTCGAACACCCCGATGTTGTCCAGCCCCAGGAAGCCGCCCGAGAAGAGATTCTGCCCCTGGGAATCCTTCCGGTTCACCCACCAGGTGAAGTTCAGCAGCAGCTTCTGGAAGATGCCCTCCAGAAAGTCCCGGTCGCGACCGCCGCGGGGTGCGGACACCTTGTACACCCGCCACGCCGCCCAGGGATGCACCGGCGGGTTGACGTCCCCAAAGGCAAACTCGTAGGCGGGCAACTGTCCGTTGGGGTGCAGATACCACTCCCGCAGTAGCGACTGGAGCTGGGACTTGGCGTGGTCGGCATCCACATGCGACAGGGGAAGCATGTGGAAGGCGAGGTCCCAGGCGGCGAACCACGGATATTCCCACTTGTCGGGCATGGAGAGCACGTCCCGCGCATACAGGTGGGACCAGTCGCGGTTGCGTCCGCTGCGGCGGGACTCCGGCGGCGCGGGCTGGCCCGGGTCGCCGTCCAGCCACTGCTCCACCGCGTAGTGGTAGAACTGCCGCGACCACAGCAGGCCGGCGTACGCCTGCCGCAGTACGCGGCGCCCCTCGGCATCGAGATGCGCGGGGCTCAGGGCGTCGTAGAAGGCGTCACACTCCAACCGCCTCCGGTCCACCAGGGCGTCGAAGGCGGCCGAATCGGAGGGAACCCCCTCCGTCGGCACCGGGCCGCCCACGGTCCACCGCAGACGCACCACGCGGGTCTCTCCCGGTGCCAGATCCATGGCATAGTGAATCGCCGCCTTGGTGCCCTCGGGGGATGGATTCACCGCCGCCGTCTCCCGCTGGATGAGCCACCGGTGAAAGGCATCCTTGACCCAGGGCGATTCGTTGGGCTGCCCGTAGAGACGCTGCCGGTTGGTCAGGTTCTCCGTAAACAGCACCGGCGGCGGCGTGGCCGTGTCGGCACCTTCATAGGACACCTGCATCGGCCCGAGCGCCTCCTGTTCCAACCGGAGCAGGCCGGGAGCGGACTGGACGATGCGCGGACGCTGCCGCACGCCTTCCTTGGTGCAACCCCAGCTCCAGTTGTTCCGGAACCACACCGTCGGCAGGAGATCCAGCGACGCCGCCTCGGGACCGCGATTGGCCACGGTGATCCGGATCAGGACGTCTTCCGGCGCCGCCTTCGCATACTCCACCGTCACGTCAAAGTAGCGGCTGGTGTCGAACACCCCGGTGTCCGCCAGTTCGAACTCCGGCTCCTGCCGGCTGCGGCGCCGGTTCTCCGCCACCAACTGGTCGTAGGGGAACGCCGCCTGCGGATACTTGTACAGGGCCCGCGCATACGAGGAGGTCGGGGTGGCGTCGAGATAGAAGTACTCCTCCTTCACGTCCTCCCCATGGTTGCCCTCGGTACTGGTGAGGCCAAACAGCCGCTCCTTCAGGATCGGGTCCCTGCGATTCCACAGCGCGACGGCAAAGCACGCCCGGCACTGCCGGTCGCACCAGCCCAGGAGCCCATCCTCGCCCCAGCGGTACACGCGGCTCCGCGCATGGTCGTGCGGGAAGTAGTTCCAGGCGTCCCCGGAGGCCGAGTAGTCCTCGCGCACCGTCGCCCACTGGCGATCCGGCAGGAAGGTGCCCCAGCGCATCCAGTCCGCCTCGCGCCGGTGCGCGGCCTGAAGCCGTCCGGACTCGGCGGTGTCCCGTTGCGATGCGGCGGGGGCTTCCGGCGGGGGCGGGGCGGCGTTGGTCACGCGCTGAATGGAACCGCGCCTCGCCGCCCAGGAAAAGCCCCGAGACGCCGCCGTCGCGGGGGCGCATCCTTTTTCCCATGGGGAGCGTGCGACTCCGGCGTGCCGAATCGGGCGTCCCCGCCCGGTTCTTCGTCCACTGACGTGACTTCCCGGGCATGGCTGCGGTTTGAGGCACGGGAGCCGAAAAGTCCACGAGGTACCGGGCGGAACACGTGTTCTCCCCACGGATAGAGGATCGGTTCGGGTGCCGGGGATTGCGCCCCGGCACCCTCCCACACCACCAGACGTGCGGATCTCCCGCATCCGGCACTCCAGTGGATGAGTCACCCGCACACGGCGGGACTGGTGCTATCCTCACGGGCTGAGGCTCAAGGGATCGGCCCGTGCTTTGTGAAGAAGGTGTTGGGATAGAGCTGATGGTCGGCGCCGCGTCCGCGTCCCCGGCGGTCAGTCGGCGTCTCACCCATTCTGCATGGCCCGCCCGCCGCGCGCATGACGGTTCCGCCGGACGGCTACAAACGAATCGCTCTGGCTCCACTGCGGGCCGGGTGATCCGAATTCTCATGACGAGAGCCCAAGATCGAATCGTGCCACCCAACTCACCCCAGCCGTTTCAGCACCCCAATCCAACGGAGATTGGAGAGGGCAAACTTTTACCCATTAACCTCCCGCCCTAATGGGCGACCCCATCTCACCCCATCCCATCTGCGCTGAAGCCGAACGACCGTTCGGATTCCGGTGGCGTCCGTTGACCCAATGACAGCGCCGGTGCCATCATCTACTCCGTGGAGCGAGTCGTGGTGGATACGAATGTCCTGGTCGGCGCCCTGCTCAGCGAGTCGGGCGGCAATCGGGCCGTGCTCCGTCTCTGCCTGAAGGGGCGGTGCCGGCCGCTGATGGGCGAGAAGCTCTTCCACGAGTACTGCGATCTGATGGGCCGGCCGCTCCTGGACCAATCCCCACTGAGCCGGCCGGACCGGGAAGCGCTCTTCGAGGCGTTGTTGTCGAAGTGCGAGTGGGTCGTGGTGTCGTTCCTTTGGCGGCCGAACTTGCCGGACGAAGGCGACAACCACCTGATCGAATTGGGCGTCGCCGGAGGCGCGGACAGCATCATTTCCGCCAACACCCGCGACCTCAAGGGCGGTGAACTGAAGTTTGGGAACCTGGCCGTGGAGACCCCGGCGGCGTTTTTGAAACGATGGAGGAATACCTATGGCAACGATGACAATCCGAATCCCTGACGCGAAGCACCAGCGGCTGCGCCGCCTGGCGGAACGGCAGGGGGTCAGCCTGAACAAGTTGGTCGAGGAATGGGCCAATGTGGCCCTCGCCCAGCACGATGCCGAGGCCCGCTTCCAGGCCATGGCGGCCCGCGGCGACGCGCGGCGCGGTCTGGCGCTGCTCAACAAGCTCGACCGGGCTTTTGCCAACAAGTCCTGAGCGATGGACTTTAGCCTCCCACCAAGGGAGCCAGGGGACAGGACATCGTCTCCCCACGCCACCGCCACCGCAGGAGGGTCGCGTAGCACCGGTCCTGTTCCCGGGCGAACGCCGGCAACGACAGACCGCTAAGCCGACGCCGCCGGAGAATCAAGCCGATCTCCCTCTGCGTTCAACGCGGCCGCTCGGCGCATGACGGTCCTCCGGACGGTTACCGTGATTCCACGACCCGGAAAAAGTCTCACGCTATAGCCTGATGGCTGTCGGCTCACCGCAAAATGTCAATATTCAAGATCTGACCCCTTTGCCCTCCCACGGCGGGACTGGTGCGCTTCCTACCGGCTGAGGCTCAAAGGATCGGCCCGTGCTTTCCGAAGAAAGTGTTGGGATAGATCTGATGGTCGGTGCCGCGTCCCCGTCCCCGGCGGTCAGTCGGCGTCTCACCCATTCTGCATGGCCCGCCCGCCGCGCGCATGACGGTTCCGCCGGACGGCTACGAACGAATCGCTCTGGCTCCACTGCTGGCCGGGTGATCCGAATTCTCATGACGAGAGCCCAGGATCGAACTCTGCCACCCACCTCACCCCAGCCGTTTCCGCACTCCAATCCAACGGAAATTGGAGAGGGCGAACTTTTCCCCATTAACCACCCGCCCTAATGGGCGACCCCATTGCTCCCTCAATCGAGAAGGTAGAGTTTGAGTACAAAAATCATTAAAACAGCGGCACACCAAATGGTAAAGTACACTGCAAAAGATACAGTGCCAACACTAACAATATAACTATACAATTCTGGCGTAGAAATCAAAGCAATCACTGAACTCACAACGTTTACGCCTAACGCAACCACTACAAAAGTCTTTGAAAGTTTCTTTAAAAAGGAAAACAAAATAGGCCACAAAAACCACATTAATCCAAGCGGTGCACCGAAGGCCAAGCTCCCAATCTCGACGCTTCGTCCCCATGATAGAAATCGGCCTGCGAGCCAAAAAGCAAACACTATAGCGACAGCAGCAAGACAATTTGCAATAAGATTCATTTG
>JAFLEG010000518.1 GCA_017302195.1 Verrucomicrobiota bacterium | reverse complement strand
TCCGAACCGCCCGATGCCGATGTGGCGGACGCCCTGGCCCTCGCGCTGGCCTTCGCCCATGAGGCCCGAGGCGCTGTCCAGCTCAACCGACGCCCCCTCTGAGCCCGGGGCTCAGGAGAATGCTCAGGAGAATGACGTTGCCTCCCACCATCCGGCCCCGTTTTATCCGGCCAGGTTGGCGTGGCGGAGAGCCCGGCCTATTGGTGAACCTGAATCGGGGAGTTGATGAACCGCAAAGAGCGCAAAGAACACAACGCAGGGAACCTGGGTGGAAGCGGGTTCCCACTGGGAAGACGCTGGACTCTCTCCTTCCAAGTCCCTGGCTTTCTTTGCGTTCTTTGTGTTCTCTGCGGTTAAACTCCTTCTTCCAGGATGAACGACAACTCCGGACGGCATCGGCAGGGATGGGGGGGCACCTTCCAGTTCCTGCGGCATTTCGCGCGGCGCCCGTCGCAGATGGGAGCCATCGCGCCCTCCAGCCGTCACCTGGCCCGGATGATGGTGGATGCCGCGGGCGTCGAACCCGGCCACATCGTGGTGGAACTGGGCGCCGGCAACGGGTCGTTCACCCGCGAACTGGTGGCGCGGCATCCGGAAAACCGGCTGACCGCGTTCGAGGTGTCTCCGGAAATGGCGGAAGGCCTGCAGCGTTCGTTTCCCGGAGTGCAGGTGGTCGCGGCGCCCATTGAGGACCTTCCCCGGATGGCCGCGTCGCTGGGCATCTCGAAGATTGACCGGATCGTCAGCGGGCTCCCCTGGGCCCTGTGGACGGAGGAGCGGCAGGTGGGCGTCATGGATGCCTTCACCCCGTTCCTGGCCCCCGGCGCCCGGTTGGTGACGTTCCACTATGTCCACAGCCGCTCGTTGGGACGCGTCGCCCAAACCCGTCGCCTCCTGCTGGAGCGTTTTGAACGGGTCTGCCCCAGCCCCACCGTCTGGGCCAACATGCCCCCCGCCTACGTGAACATCGCCGACGGTCCCCGCCGTGCGGCGGGCGCCTGAGGTGCAGCCCCCCGGCGTCAGTACACCCGTCGCAGGTGGCTGGGCAGCACGTTGAGCTCGGACCGGTATTTCGCCACGGTGCGGCGGGCGATCATGGTGCCGGCGGCCTTGAGGCGGGCGACCAGTTCCTCGTCGGAGAGCGGAGCCGACTTGTCCTCGGAGGCGATCATGTCGGCGAGCATGGTCTTGACGCTCTTGTTGGAGATCTGTTCGCCGCTGGCGGTTGCCAGTCCCGAGGTGAAGAAGTACTTCAGCTCAAAGATGCCCTGAGGGCAGCTCAGGTACTTGCCGGCGACGGCCCGGCTCACCGTGGTTTCATGCACCCCGACCACCTCGGCCACCTGGAGCATGGTCATGGGCTTCAGGTGCGACACGCCCTGGTCCATGAACTCCTTCTGACGCTTCACGATTTCCTGGGCGATGTTCAGGATGGTGCTCTGGCGCTGGTGCAGGCTCTTGATGAGGAATTTGCCGGCCTTGATTTTCTCCCGGACGTATTCCCTGACCTCGGGCGAGGTCTCTGCCTGCGAGAGCAGGTCCTTGTACAGGTTGCTGATCCGCAGGTGAGGCAGGTGATCGTTGACCGTGGACACCGAGTACTCGCCATCGGAGCTGCGCGTGACAATCACCTCCGGAACCACGTATTGCTCCGGCTCGGAGGAGAAGCTGCGCCCGGGCCGTGGATCCAGGCGCGCGATGCGTCCCGCAATGGCCTGGGCCTCGCCGACGCTGACCCCGAGATGACGGGCGATTTCCGGGAACCGGCGCTTGCCGAGCGCCTCCATGTGATCGCGAAGAACCCGGTACTCGGGGGACTCCCGACGCCCGATGCGCTCCAACTGCAGCATCAGGCATTCCCGGAGGTCACGGGCGCCGACCCCGGGGGGCTGGAACGACTGGACCACCGCCAGCGCGGACTCCAGTTCCGGTGACGGAATGCCAGTGGAGAAGGAGAGTTCGGCAATTGAGGATTGCAGGTAGCCGTGATCATCAATGTTGCCGACCACCAGTTCGGCCACCTGCTGCTGCCGTTCGTCCAGATCGGCATTCCGCACCTGGTCGAGCAATTCCTCCTGGAGCGAGGTGCCGGTGGTGAGGGAGTCCATCAGGAACTGCCGCCGCTCCTCGTCCTCGGGGCTCGGCTTGCCGGCGCGCTGCGCCGACCCGAAGAAATCCCTCCACTCCTGATCCAGATGCATCAGGCGCTGCATTTCGGCATCCAGACGGTCCACCGGCTCGCTGGTCGGCTTCTCCGTGGCCGGATCAAAGCGGGTGTCGGCCGGAGGTTCCGCCGGGTCCGCCATCGTCGCCGCCGGGTCGCGATCCTCGCGATCCTCGGATCCGGGCTCCAGACCAGGGGCCTCTTCCAGCACCGGATTCTGCTGCAGCTCCTGCTCCACCATCGCCTTCAGCTCCAGCACCGGCGCCTGCAGGAGCGCCAGGGATTGCTGGAGCTGTGGCGACAGCACCATCTGCTGCGACAGCCGCTGGGAGAGATGCAGACCTTGTGACACTGGACCGGGAGAGTACCGAGAGACCCCGGGGAAACAAGGGCGGGACGCAGGAAAAGTGCCAGATTGATGCCTGTTCTGCGCGACGGTTGAGGCGGAGATGAGTCGGGACTTTCCAATGGCCGCGATGGTCCATCACGCTGCGGGCCACATGGCGGTGCGCTTCACCATCCTCGGCAGCGGCAGTGGCGGCAACTGCGCCTACCTCGAGGCCGGGGAGACGCGGCTGCTCATTGATGCCGGCTTCAGCGCCCGGCAGATCCGGGAACGTCTGGCGTCCATCGGCAGGGCTCCTGAGGGATTGTCGGGCATCCTGATCACCCATGAGCACGGCGATCACATCCAGGGACTCGGGGTGCTGGCGGGACGTCTCCAGGTGCCGGTGTATGCAAACCGGCTGACCCGTGAAGCCATTGAACGGCAGTTTCCCGCGGCGCGGATTCCCTTCGTGCAGTTCGAGACCGGTGCCGCGTTCAGTCTGGGAGGCGTCGAGGTCCGGACCTTCTCCGTGCCCCACGACGCCATGGATCCGGTTGGATTCGTGCTGTCCACCGCGGGCGGGGATGTGGGGTTTCTCACCGACCTCGGACATGCCACCCGCCTGATTCTGGAACGGGTGCGCTCGGTGCGCTGGCTGGTGCTGGAGGCGAATCATGATCTGCGGCTGCTCCAGGACGACCTGAAGCGTCCCTGGAGCACCAAGCAGCGGATCCTGAGCCGCCATGGACACCTGTCCAATGAGGCGGCCGCCGAAGTGGTGGCCCAACTGGCTCCCGGCAATCTGCGCCGGATCTACCTCGGGCATCTCAGCCGCGACTGCAACCGGCCTGAACTGGCGCGCAAGGCGGTTTGCAGCCGGCTGGATGCCCTGGGCGTGCCGGGAATCGAGGTGCACGACACCTCCCAGGATGTCCCGTGTCCGACCCTCGAGTTGGAGGAGCCCTGAGGGGAGCGGGCCGTTGAATCAGCGCAGGGACTCGAGGTAGGCGATCAGATCCCGGACTTCTTCGGCGCTCAGGGAATCCAGAAGCCCCTCCGGCATGAGCGACAGCGTTCCTGGCGTACTGGATTTCACCAGCCTTCCCGGGATCCGTGTCTGCTGATCCTGGCCGTGTGCGATGGTCAGCGAGCCGTCCGGCTCCTGCGAGAGCAGCCGCCCGGAGTACCGGTCGCCGCCGGTGGTCTCCACCTGGTGATCGGCGAACTGCGGGGCGATGTCCCGTGAGGGGTCGAGCAGCGATCTCAGGAGTTTCCCACGGTCAGCGCCCCGGCGAATGGCGGAAAGATCGGGGCCGAGCGCGCCACCCCGACCGAAGATCTGATGGCAGCGGATGCAGCCGGCCTCCGCGGAACGAAAGACCCGCGATCCGCGGTCAGGGTTGCCGGGGGCGGCCTCCAGGAATCGCATCCAGGCGTCAAAGGACTGCGGGCACGTCGCCGCGCGTCCCAGAATTGCCGCGGCCACTGCGGCCAGCCGGGCGCGGCCCGCCGTCATCGCAACTTCCAGCGCAGGCCGTACGCCGTCCGTTGCCGTCCACGGGCGTAA
>JAFLEG010000517.1 GCA_017302195.1 Verrucomicrobiota bacterium | reverse complement strand
CGGCAGGGTCCGGAGCGCCATCGTGCCCAGTCCGGTGCTCCGTTGCACAACGGGCGCGTACCCGCCAACGGTCTCCAGAAGCTCCTGAAACGTCCGGGCGTCCCGAAGGACGGGAGATATGCCCCAGGCGGCCGCGTCGTCCTGAAGCGCATCGGCGGCTTCCTGCCAGCTCTCCGGATCGGCGAGGGCCGGGACCCCGGCGCCAAACACCGGATCGGACAGCAGCTCCGCTGCAACGGCCACCGGATTTGCCTGCCCCTGCTCATCGAGGGCGGCCGCCGGGCCGGTGACGACGGATTGCACGGGCGCCCGCCGCACCACGATCTCGACGTTTGGCGCGCTGGTTCGCTCGCGCCCGAAAAGCCAGTCCTCCAGGACCACCCAGCACTGGCGCCGGTAGGGCGGATGGTCCGAAGAAATTCCCGCAGGCGTGCCGCCGCTGTGCACCTGATCCGCCGTGCCCCAGTAGAGGAGACAAACGCCGTACCCCGGCACCGCGATAGCGACCGGGTTGGTGACGCCGGGATCGGTGCGGCGCAGGGCATACTCCTCCCAGGGCGCGGCCACGGCGCCCGGGGCGGTGACCTCCGCAGCCGTGTGATCATCCGTGCAGACCCAGGCGCGGCCGCCGCGGTGCACGATGTCCCCGGCTTCGTAGGCTTCGGCATCGGTCCAGTCTCCAGCGGATGCCTCAGGCCAAACCGTTTTCCCGTCGGAGATGATCCCGAGCACGGCGTCCACCGGCCCGGCGCAGACCAGCCCGGCAATGGTGCCGTAGTAATCATGGGCGCCCGTGCCGCCACCAGCTTTGCCTCCGGATCCCATAGGCTACTTCTTCCCCGGCCGCTCAGCCGGCGCCTCCCGCGTGAACTGGTTCATGGCCGGCGACAGCCACACCAGGGCGAACTTTGCCTCCCCTGCGAACATCGGAATCACGGCGGCCTCCTGATTGGTGGACAGCTCTTCGGCTTCCAGGTTGGCCGGGTCCTGCTGCGCGTCCTGGATGTTTGCCCCGCCCTTCACTCGACGGGCCTCCAGACGCGGCGCAGACGGCCGCGCCAGGTGGCATCCGCCAGGGAGGAGACGACGGTGCCGATGCCGTCCAGGGAGTGAACGAAGGCCCCCGGCGAGATGCAGACCCCGACGTGATGCACCACACGCCGGAGCCGGAACCCGAGCACGTCCCCGGGCTTCACCACGCCGGGCGGGATCGAGACGAAGGCGGTCTGCCCGTCCATCCACGGTTCCACCAGTGATTCGTCGGAGAACTCGGCATGCGCCATGTCCACATTGGGCGGGTCCAGGTGCAGGCCGGCGCCCTCGCGCAGCAGCGCGGCCGCGAGATGCTGGCAGGAGACCCCCACCCCGCGACTGCATGAGTTGGCGGCGAAGGGAGTTCCCTGCCACGCGGCGGCCGCGGCTTGCAGGGCTTCCACCCGCTCCGGCGTGCTGAAAATCGGTTTCATGCTCAGAAGATCCGGACGAGCCAGAAACCGTTTGCGTACTCGAAGGAAGCCATCTGCCCGGACGTGAGCGCCTGGTTGGATGCGTACCCCTTCAGTTTCGTGTCGCCCGCGGTGAAATCGAGCGTGACGTTGCCGTTGCCGGCGGTGATGACCACTCGCCGTCCTTCGATTCGGCCTTCGGAGAGGTTCTTCACCGTGACCGCGCTCGCCGGGGTGAGGACGTAACGGCTCCCCGACCCGAGTTTCATCGCGCCGCTGCTGATCGTCGTGACGGTGGTCCGGAACGGATCGGCGTGAGCAATGATGTCGTCCAGGTTTGCCCCGGAAACCACGTTGTCCGGCCCCATGTGGATCTTCACCGGGCTGCCCGAGATGTTGAAAACCCGGCTCTGCTTCTTCGGCAGAACGGCGGCAGGCTTCATGATCCGGAATGGGCGGTTGGTGAAGGTCTGAGAGAACGGGGTGTGAACCCAGAACTGCCGATTGTTCCCGCTACCCTGTGGCCAGTAGTTGATGACCCGCTTCCACTCCCAATTCCCATCGGTGACTTCGGCGGCAATCCAGTACGTCCAGTCCAGTTCCTCCGCGAATTTGGTGCTGGCATCGCCGTTGACCAGCAGCCGCGCCTCCGGAGTGTGCGCCGATCCGAGCGTGTACGAGAGGAGCCCGGTCCCGCCCACCACCGCCGCCCCGTCAGAAGGCGACTTGGCGAACACCTCGGACCCTCCCGGAGCCAGCGGCCGCGCAATGAACGCGTCCGGAACGATGTCGGAAACCTGGAGGAGCTTCACGCTGAGGTTGCCGCCCCCCACCAGGATGTTTTGTAGGGTCACGACCTGACCGACGTGGTAGTGCCCCTGTTTGCGCGCCGACAGGACAAGCCGGCTTCCGGTAGTGTTGCAGGCGAGCGTCGGATCCACGCTGAACTCGCCCGTCACCGTCTGATCCAGGTTCGTGTCTCGGAACCGGCAGTTGTTGAAAAACACGTCCCCGTCCGCCCCGTAGTTCAGGTAAAAATCCACCCCAGTCCCCGGAGCAACCGGGATAGCAGGGAAGATCGTCAGGACAGAGTTCGCTCCCGTGGTGTGGGAAATCACCTGAGAGCGGTAGCCGGTGACCGGGAAATAGATGTCGCGGCCGACCCGAGAGCCAGCGGACAGATTCAACCCGGTGTTGATCGCGTTCGTCGTCGAACCGGCGATTGTGGCACCTGCACTGGCCGTGATCGTCGCCACCGCAGCGTTTGCCGCCACCTGAAGGTTATTGCTCAGGTCGCAGTTGACGAAGTGGAGTCCATCCACGCCGGAGAACAGCACCGCGTTCTGTTCGTTGTGCGTCAGCTTCGTGTTGATGACCCAGATATTCCGGCCCTGCTGCCCAGGTACCACCCGCACGCCGAACTGTCCGGACTCGCCCTCCGCCGGCGTCGGAGTGAACCGGCAGCCAAACACGTTCCCCGACAGGTCGCAGTTCTCGAAGGTGATATTCTGCCCAGCGCCCCAGGTGCCGTAGTAATGCCCGCGAACGGTGACATTGTTGACCCGGATGTTGGCCGCGTGACGGCGCCCCCGGTTCTGGTGCCCCGGGTTCCAATACTCGAACCCGTTGTCATCACCCATCGTGAAGATCGGCCAGGAATGGATGTAGATTCCCGCCCCGATGGCGCCGGAGTGGAACTCGCCCATTTCGGTCGTCGTTCCCTGAATCCGGAGCCCGTCAACGTGGCCGTCCCGAAGCTCGCAGTCCCAGGACCCTTCGATGGCGATGGCGAAGGCCGGACCGATGTTGTGACCGTCAATCGAGAACCGTGAGACCAGGCTGCGTTGGCACCCGTCCATGAGGATTGCGGAGTTCTGCTGCTTTGAGTTCGGGTTGATCGGCGCAAAGTGCAGGTCCTCGAACATCCCGCCGATCTCACCCCATAGGTTGAGGATGGACATGACGTAGCTGTGCCCGCTCTCGGTCTTCAGCTCGCACATCAGGTTCTCCCACCGCAATCCCCGCACGCGGGAGTAGAAGTTTTTCCGGTAGGTAGTGACTGCCCCGGAGCCGTTCGCTGCGTTGGCCGTGGCACCGATGGTCAAGATGTTCGACACGTCCATTCCCCAGCACTTCGTGAAGGCGTAACCCTCCTCGCCGTCGAGAATGGTGATGTTGTGGACCTTTGGCCGGGTGACCTTCCGAAACCGCCACGGACCGGTGAAGTAGCGGGTGAAGGTGATCCCGTTGATCTCCACGTCCGACTCGTCCCGCGCCTTGATGCACGTCCAGTTGACCGTGTTCCCGCCAGGCCGGGTGATCCCGCCGCCGCGCTTCATGTCCAGCGTCAGACCGCCACGGCCGAGCAGCTTGGTGTTCGTGCCCATCGTGATCCAGCCCACCGTGTCATCCCCAGAGGAGTTCGGCATCGTCTCCCCGGTGAACGCGGTCGGCACCAGCTTGGCGCCGTAGCCGGAAATCACGGTCAGATTGTCCGGGATTTCCCACTTGCTGAGCGCGTAGGTACGGGCCGGGATGAACAGCGCCAGCGGCGGGGTCGCCGCAAGCGCGGCCGCGGCCGCGGTATCGAAAGCGGTTTTGGCGTTGGTCACGCCGT
>JAFLEG010000516.1 GCA_017302195.1 Verrucomicrobiota bacterium | reverse complement strand
CCGCGAGCGGACGCGGCCGTTGCCGGACTTCAGCTCCAGCGCATAGGCCCCGTCGCGCAGGAGAAACTGCTCCAGCGTCTCCGCGTCGGCATCCACCAGCCAGTACTCCGCAACGCCATGGGCCTCGTAGTCGCGGAACTTCACCCCGCGATACCGTCCGGCGGTGGAGTCGGACAGGATCTCACAGGCGAAGTCCGGCACGGGCAGGCGAAGCTGCCTGGGCTGGAGGGTCGCGGCCTTCTCCGTTCCGAAGAAAATCACATCGGGCATGAAGTCGTTGCGCGGGAAGACGCACAGTCCCTTTTCCGCCAGCACGGTGCCCAGTCCGTGCAGGTTGACGTGGTTCCAAAGCAGCGACTCCAGGTTTCGGCGCACCGCCATGTGCCGCACCATGTCGGGGGAGTGCATGACGATCTCGCCGTTGATGAATTCCCACTTCGCGCCGTCGGGGATCTCGGCATAAAACTGGCGCCGCCGCTCGCGCTCCGCGGCGAGGCGCGTATCCAGTTCCGCCACGAATTCCGGCAGCGTGGGCAACTGCATCACCTGTTCCAGCAGCCCGGTCATGACGTCAGGCTAACAGGGGATGTCCCTGCGGCAAGCATGCGGGAGGCGCGAGGCCTCACGGGGTCACAGCAGTTCGGACTGGCGGCGGGCGGGAGCGGCCAGGCCGAGGCGGCGGTAGGCGAGTTCAGTGACGACCCGGCCCTGGGGCGTGCGGTGCAGATATCCCTCCAGGATAAGGTAGGGTTCATACACCTCCTCGATGGTGTCGGGTTCCTCGCCCACCGCCACCGCCAGGGAGGACACGCCCACCGGGCCGCCGCCAAACTTGGTGATCGCGGTCTCCAGGATGCGCTTGTCCATCTCGTCGAGCCCGTGCTGGTCAATCTCCAGGATGGCCAGGGCGCGGTCCGCCGTCTCGCGGGTGATGCGCCCGTCGCCGCGCACCTGGGCGTAGTCCCGGACCCGGCGCAGCAGGTTGTTGGCGATGCGGGGCGTGCCCCGGCTCCGGCGGGCGATCTCCATGGCGCCGTGGGCGTCCATGGACACCCCGAGCAGGCCCGCCGCCCGCTCCAGGATGACCTGGATCTGCTCCGCCGGGTAGTAGTCGAGGCGCTCGCGGATGCCAAAGCGGGTGAGCAGGGGGGAGCTGAGCAAGCCGGCGCGGGTGGTGGCGCCGATCAGGGTGAAGCGGGGCAGGTTGAGGCGCACGCTGCGGGCGTTCGGACCCTGGTCAATGATGATGTCCAGCTTGAAGTCCTCCATCGCCGGATAGAGGTACTCCTCGATCGTCTTCTGCAGGCGGTGAATCTCGTCAATGAAGAGCACGTCGCCCTCCTCCAGATTGGTCAGCAGACCGGCCAGATCCGCGGCCTTCTCCAGCGTGGGACCGCTGGTGGCCCGCATCGTGGCGCCCATGGCCCTGGCCAGGATGTTGGCGAGGGTGGTCTTCCCGAGGCCGGGCGGACCGCTGAGCAGCACGTGGTCCAGCGGTTCCTTGCGGCCGCGCGCCGCCTCCACGCCGATTTCCAGGCGCTCCCGCGTGCGGGCCTGTCCCGTGAACTCCGAGAACGCCGCCGGACGCAGGGTGGTCTCCAGCGCGGTATCCGGCTTCTGCACCTCGTGGATCAACCGTTCAGCCATCGGACGGAGAGTGCGACCGCCCGGACGGCGAAGGAAGCGGGAAGCGGAGGGGGCTCACTCCGGCAGCACCCGGAGAAAGACCGGCCCGGCGTCGGAGGCCACCACCGGCTCCTCCAGGGTGGTCACCGGATCCCGGCCCGGAATGCGGCGCTTCCAGGCGCTGAATGGTCCGCTCACCGCCGCGGCGCGCTCCACGGTGTAGTACCGGCCGGAGACGCCATTCCATTGCAGGGTTCCCGCGATGGGGTCCGGAGGCAGCAGCCGAACCTCCAGCGGATTGCTGCCAGCCTCCAGTTCGCCCGAGTTGACCAGGCCGTCCCGATCCTGGTCGCCGCCCGCAGTGGCCTCCAGATCGCCAAACCACTCCAGTTCCCAGGCGTCGGGCAGTCGGTCGTTGTCGGTGTCGGAATCATCCAGGGCGAGCGTGATCCGTTCGGCCGAGATCTGCTGTCCGTGATGATGCAGCAGCAGGATCTGGAGCGGGTTGCCGGACCCGCGTCCGGCGTGCCGCGCGGTGTCGCGGGCGATTTGGACGCGCACCTCGCGGCCCTCGTCGAACAGGGGGCTGCCCCCGATGCCGAAGGCGGTGGCATCCACCAGCGGGGCGGCCAGGTCGTAGTCCAGCCACGGAGACTCCGTCTGCACCGAGTCCCTCAGTCCGGTGGTGGTCAGACGGTATCGGAAACGGGTCCGGTCGGGTCCCAGGCCGAGGGACCGGATGGGTGCGGAGAGGATCGCCACCCGGTTGTGATAGGGGGCGGTGTCGCGAACCGCCGGGGCCAGCACATTGAGCAGACCTCCGGCGGTGAAGGCATCGGTGGTCCGTGAGGTGTCCAGCACCAGGGACATCAGGGCGTCATTGCTCAGGGAGGCGTCCAGGTCCTGTCCGCTGAGATTGCCCGCACTGGAATTGAACAGGATGAAATCGGCATCGCCGTCGCGGTCCGCATCCACTTCCACATCCAGGGCGAGGTGTTCGTACTGCGGGGTCACCCACGGGCCGGCTGTCGCAAACCCGAAGAAGACCCGGGCTGCTGCCGGGTCCGCGGATGATCGGAAGTCCGTGGCGATCCCGGCCGCGATCAGGTTTCCGGAATCCAGGCTGCCCCGGGGTCCCGAGAAGACGGATTCCAGCACCGACACCAGGGGCCGCGGATGCGCGGCGCCGCCGCGGGTGGGAACAGGGATACTGGCCACCGCCTGGTCCGGCACCCCGAGGATGGGTTCGGTGGCGGTGAAGGCCGCCGCCGCACGAACGGCGACATGCCAGGGCACCCGGAGACGTTGCCCATCGGACCGCAGTTCGACGGCGCCCGAAGCCTCGCCCAGCGGTTGCCGGGGACGCTCTCCGAGGAACTCCGGCGAGGAACCGTCACGGCGGGTCCGCAGTTCGGCGGGTTTCACCGTCAACTGGACCGGTATCAGGAGCGAACGTCCCGGACCCACCGTGACCGAGGAGACCACGGGGGTGAGGGTGATGCCGGGAACCGGGGCGGAGTCCGCCAGTCCGACCTGGAAGGTCACCGGCGCATCCCCGTGATTGACCACCCGCAGATTGCGGAGTTCCTCCAGCGGTTCGGAAAGGACCCGGGTGCCGAAGGAAAGTGCCACATCGCCCTCCCCGGTATCCGCGCGGACCACGGCGGTGATGGCCAGGGCGGCGTCCATCTGAAGGCGTCCGATGCCCGACCGGGATTCCGGATACGGCAGACCGCGATCCGTGCGGGTCGGGACGGCGGTGTTCATGAGCGCGGCCTTGATGTCCTCCACCGTCCAGTCCGGATGCGCCTGCCGCATCAGGACTGCGGCGCCGGCGGCATGCGGAGCCGCCATGGAGGTTCCGGTCAGCGAGGTGAAGCCGGTGCCGGTCCCGGGCTTGGCGGACGTGATGCCGGTGCCGGGCGCTGCCAGATCCGGCTTGAGGCGTCCGTCGGTGATGCTGGGACCGCGGGAGGAGGATTCGTTGAGCTGGTCGGCGAGTTCCGGGCGGGAGACGGCGGCGAAGGCGGCCAGGGTCATGGTCAATCCGGCGCCCAGTTGGCCCCGCAGGATGGCGCCGTCCAATCGGGAAATCATCAGCGCCGGGATGCGGATGTCGGAGCTGTCTCCCTGGCCGCCCATCTCGATGGGCGCGCCATCCACATTGTTGATCACCACCACGCCCACCGCGCCGGCGGTCTGCGCCCGGCGCACCTTGTCCACAAAGAAGCAGGTACCGCGATCAATCAACGCGATGCGGCCCTGGAGTTGCGCCGCGTTGGCCAGGTCACCGCAGGCCAGACCAGGCTCGGTGGCCGCCACGGGCGCCGTCACGGGTGGCAGGGCGCTCAGGCGGGGGGTGAAGGACGCTTCGGCGGCGCCGTAGTCGCCGGCGACCGATGCCGGAGCCGTCACCCGCCCGGTGGTAAAGGTGGCCCCGTCG
>JAFLEG010000515.1 GCA_017302195.1 Verrucomicrobiota bacterium | reverse complement strand
CAGCGCCCCGAAGTGACGCAGGACTTCGCGGGGGGCGTGTTCAGCAGGGACCGGGCATTGCGACTCTGCGGTGCCATCGCTCCGCGGCCTCCGGGTTAGCCGAAAGTGGGCAGCTCCCCCGTCACGATGGCCCGGACCTGCTCGCGGACCCGCTGGGGCTCGAATACCGACTTCCAGTCGGGTCGCAGCAGTCGCTCCCGGCCGTACTCCGCGATCAACCGGGCGCCGTCGCTGAACTGGAAGCCCACCCGCCCGAAGGCGATGCCCAGAGGCACCTTGATGTGGCCGTACATGAAATCTTCGGCTGCCTCGCGGGGCACCCCGCGGCGCACCGTCTCCTCCAGGGCTTCGCGAAGGGCCTGGATGAGGGCAATGCCGCAGACTTCGGCCATGGTCGGTTCCAGGAGGGCCATCTGTTCCAGCGTGATGCGATGCGAACGCGTCACCGGGGCATACACATCCCGCGCCAGCCGTTCCCCCCGGCGGTAGTCGTCCTCGGAACCCTGGATCAGGGAGCAGACGATGGCCTGCCGGGCGTGGGTGCCGCCGAAGAAGTCGTCCATCTCCGCCTGCGTCGGGAAGGCATCGAACACGCTGGGATGGCAGGGATGACTGACAAAGTAGGCGAGATCCTTCCGCAGGGGCACCGCCCCTGCAAAGGCCGCCGCCGGATCCAGCATGAATACCATGGCGCCCGGACGCATGAGCGGAGCCACCTCGCCAGCCACCGGCCCCAGGATCCGGTCCGGCAGCGCCAGCACCACCAGGTCCGCCGCCGCCACCGCCTCGCGCATTGGCACCGCGATCAATCCCCGGCGCCCCAGCTCCCCCAGGCCGAGGGGCCCCGTTTCGACCGGATGCAGGGCGTAACCGTCGAGAGCCAGGAGGTGGTCCGTGATCCGGCAGCCCATCTTGCCGCCGGCACCGAGGAGTGCGATGGAAGTCATGACATGCCCCGTTCCGGCCATCGTTCCGGGGACCTGCATACCGTGCGTCGGCCACCGGCCCCGGGCCTAGGTGTCCGTGGGATTTGATTGGGACAATCCTCAGGGATCCGGGCTCCGTTTTCGGGCCGTTGCGCTGGCGGATCACCGGGCCTGCCGCAGCGGCAACCTGCAGACCGCCCCGGGCCGGGGCGGCACCGCATCCGAATTTCAGACAGCGATTTCTTGCCAAAGTGAGCGTCATTCATAGGCTTTGGCCTCGTTTGTCACAAAACCATGGAGCTTTCGCCCATTCATTTGTTGCTGTCTTTGACACCGCCGTCCCCCAATGCCTCCCCCGAGGAGCAGAAGCGGGCGATGCTCATGCAGCTTGGGATGATTGTCTTCATGGTGGTGATCTTCTGGGTGCTGCTCATCCGGCCCCAGCAGAAGAAGGCGCGGGAGCAGGCCGACCTGCTCAAGACACTGAAGACCGGGGACAAGGTGGCCACCACCTCGGGCATCCTCGGCATCATCACCAGCGTCCGTGACGACGCCATCACCCTGCGCTCCGGCGACACCAAGCTGGAACTGCAGAAGGCCGCCGTCACCCAGATCCTCGAGCGCGGCGCCTAGCCGCAGAGCTTGTCCGTCCGATCCATGAATCGTTCCCATCTTTGGAAGGCGCTGTTTGTCGCCTTTGTCGTCGCCTGGTCCCTGACCGAAATCCTCCCCCCCAAGGCCGGCAACCTGGTCAGCAAGTTCGATGAACTGGCATCCAATGTGGATCCGCGGTTCACCAACATCGTGGCCCGCGCCCAGGAACTGAGCGCTGCCGCCCCCGACCGCGCCTACCAGAACCTGCTCCTGGCCATCGGCACCAACGACATCCGGGTCTATTTCCCGACCAACTACGTCCCCCTGTCGGCCTCCCGCAACGTCACCAACGCCACCCGGGCCATCCTGAACCGGGTGCAGCGGGAGAACGCCGGCGAGTTCAAGCTGGGACTCGACCTGCGCGGCGGCACGGAGTTTGTCCTGGAGATGGACCTATCCGGCCGCACCAACGACAGCCAGTTGACCACGGGCAACAACTTCCTGGCGGACCAGGCCGTCGAAGTGCTGCGCAAGCGCGTGGATGCCTTTGGTGTGGCTGAACCCATCATCCAGCCCGCCGGCGACAACCGCATCGTCGTCCAGTTGCCCGGACTGGAGGAATCCGCCAAGGAGTCGGCCCGCGAGCAGATCCAGAAGGCGGCCTATCTTGAGTTCCGTCTGGTGGATCCGGAGAACGATGCCCATCTCCGCACCGGACTGGTGCCACCGGGCTACGTCATCCTGCCGATGCGCGCCCGGACCAAGGAGGGCATCGAGATTCCCGCCTCCATCATCGTGAAGCGTCAGGCGGAAAGCGGCCTGGGCGGCAAGTCCATCCAGTCCGCACGGGTCGCCCGCAACCCGGTGACCGGATCCCCCGAAATTGACTTCACCCTGAACCTCGGCGCCGCCTCGGTCTTCGGCGAAGTGACCTCCAGGAACGTCGGACAGCGCCTGGCGATCGTCCTCGATGGCGAGGTGATCTCCGCGCCCAACATCAATTCCCCCATCCTCGGCGGCGCCGGCCAGATCAGCGGCAGCTTCACCGAGCGCGAGGCCTTTGAACTGGCCACCGCGCTGGAGAATCCGCTGGAGGCGCCGCTCAAGGTCATCGAGGAAAACGGGGTGGACCCCTCGCTGGGAGCGGACTCCATCCGCAGCGGCATCCAGGCCTCGGTCATCGCGGTGGCCGCCGTCGCCGCCTTCATGCTGGTGTACTACCTCCTCGCCGGACTGGTCGCGAACGTGGCCCTGGTGCTCAACATCCTGATCCTGCTGGGAGTCATGTGTTCGCTGGACGTGACCTTCACCCTGCCGGGCATCGCCGGCATCGTGCTCACGGTCGGCATGGCCGTGGATGCCAACGTGCTCATCTTCGAGCGCATCCGTGAGGAACAGGCCGCCGGCAAATCGGTGCGGGGCGCCCTGGCGGCCGGCTACGGCAAGGCCTTCGGGACCATCCTGGATTCCAACCTCACCACGATGATCTCGTCCATCCTGCTGATTCTCTTCGGCACGGGGCCAGTCAAGGGCTTCGGAGTGGCGCTCACCGTCGGATTGTGCGTCTCCATGTTCACGGCGCTGATGGTCACCCGGCTGATTTTCGACTTCCTGCTGGCCAAGACCTCGCTGCTCAACGGCGGGATCCGCATGCTCCACATCATCCGGGGCACCGACTTTGACTTCATGAAGCTGGCCAAGCCGGCCTTCGTGGTCTCCTGGCTGGTCATCGTGCTGGGCATCGGCTACGGCATCTTCGGACGCGGTGAGAACCTGCTCGGCGTCGAGTTCCGCGGCGGCGACCGCCTCACCCTGCAGTTCGCCCAGAAGATCCCCGTGGACCAGATCCGCGCCGAGGTGCTGAAGCTGAACCGGGGCGACTCCACCATCGGCTACAGCCGTTCGGCCGGTGCCAATTCCCCGGAGTCCCTGAGGATCTCCGCCGCCGAGGGCACCAGCCAGGCCATCGAGGAAGCCCTGAACAAGGCGTTTCCGCAGGCCGCCTACAAGCGCATCGAACTGCAGAAGATCGGGCCCACGGTGGGCCAGCAGATCCAGAAGTCGGCGGTCATCGCCGGCCTGCTGTCGCTCTTCGGCATCCTGGTGTATGTGGCGTTCCGCTACGAGTTCAGCTTCGCGGTGGGCGCGGTGGTGGCGGTGCTGCACGACGTGCTCATGACCATCGGCATCTACTCGCTGACCGGGCTGGGGAACCAGGTGTCCGGCGGCTGGATCGAGGCCCGCCAGTTCAACGCCACCTTCATCGCCGCGCTGCTCACCATCGTCGGCTTCTCCATCAACGACACCATCGTCATCTTCGACCGGATCCGCGAGGACCTCAAGCTAGGCATCCCGGGCACCTTCCGCTCTCTGCTAAACCGCGCGCTCAACCAGACCCTGAGCCGCACCATCATCACCTCGGGAACGGTCTTCCTGGCGACGATGGCCCTCTATCTGTTCGGCGGCGGCTCGGTGAACGACTTCGCCTTCACCTTCCTCGCCGGCATCCTCACCGGCACCTACTCCTCGATCTACATCGCCGGCGCCCT
>JAFLEG010000514.1 GCA_017302195.1 Verrucomicrobiota bacterium | reverse complement strand
GTGCGTGCACCGAAGCGCCTCCAAATCCGAGGCTGGACAGAAACCGGCTCCGGGAAGGGCAGCCATCAGGCGGAGGGCCCCGGCTCCGGGAGGGGCGGCGCGAGCCCGACCGCCACCGGTCCGCGCAGGCGTGACAGGGCGGTCAGGGCGGCGGCGCTCTCCGCCAGCTTCTTGCTCCGGCCCACCCCGCGCCCCAGCTCCACCCCCAGATGCAGGACGGCGCATTCAAACTGCCGGAAGTGATCGGGTCCGCTGACCGAGATCTGCTCGTAACGCGGCGGTTCGGGAGAGGTGGCCTGGAGCAGCTCCTGCAGCTCGCCCTTGGGATTGGTCAGGCTGGGCAGCTCGGTCAGCTCACCGAACTCCTCGACGAACAGGCGCAGGATGATGTCGCGGGTCACGTCGTAGCCGGCGTCCATGAACACCGCGCCGATCACCGCCTCAAAGGCGTCGGCAATGGTGGAGGTGCGGGTGCGCCCGCCCGTGGTCTCCTCGCCCCGGCTCAGGATCAGATGGTCGCCCAACTGCAGCCGCCGCCCCTGCGCCGCCAACGAGGTGCGGTTCACCAACTGGGCACGGGCCTGGGTGAGGGGGCCTTCGCCGTAGGACGGAAACTTCTGGAACAGTTCGGAGGTGATGACGATCTGCAGCACGGCATCCCCGAGAAACTCCAACCGCTGATTGTGCTGCTGGGTGGGGCCGACGCCCGACTCATGGGCCAGCGAGGGATGGGTGAGGGCGAGCACCAGGAGATCCCGGTCCCGGAAGGCGTAGCCAAGCGCGGTTTCCAGGGCACGGGGTTCCATCACGGACACGGGAGGCCGGGCAGGGCTCAGGCGGCCGCGGGGGCCAGCGACGCCAGTTCGCTCGGCGGATTGAAGGGCTCCTCCACCGGCGCCGGTTCCGGGCCGGACGGCGGTGCGCCATCGGGACCGTGCGCCAGCAGGTCGGCCACCTGCCGCTGCAGCGTTTCCAACTGGTCCAACTGCAGGTCCGGATCCGCGACGGTGAACAGGTCTCCCGACCGCGAATGCTCATAGACCAGCACCCGGCGCCCCGCCTCGCGGACCTGGGTCTTCACCTTCAACAGGCGCTTGCGCTCCAGCATCACCGCCAGGATGTAGCAGGGGGCGGCGTACTGCGGGTCGTTGCGCTCCAGCAGGACGCGCAGCAGCGATTCGGCATCATCCTTCGCGATCGGATCCGGCGGGGTCGCCGGCGGTGCCTCGTACACGCCGCGCCAGTGGGAAATCAGGTTCGGACGCGCCAGCACCTCGGCGCCGTGGCTCTTCCAGGCCTCGGCGCACAGGTCGAGACGCTCCAGGGACTCCTCCCGGCCGAGCAGCACCGTGTAATACGATTCCCGGTCGGCGAACGACCGGCCAGTGATGGCGCAGACGTGGCTCCGGGACTGGATGTTCCACACAATCATGACGAAAAAGCCCGAGCCTCCACTCTGCGGGTCCGCCGAGTATCGAAGCCGCTCCGGGAACTGCAATCTGCATTTCCGGACGACGCCTCCATGGGAGCCAAGGTAACGAACAGGCTCTGACTTCCTCTCCGCGGCGTGGTGTTGTGACCCCGAGCCCGCGGGGTTCTCAGTGCCGATGAAGTCAGGGCCGGCTTGCCCCCACTTCATCACTCATCCTTCAGCGTTCTTCGTTTATCCTTTGCCGGGGTGGCGTCAGCGTCCTCCTCATGTCGTCGGGGCCCACCTACGGAGCCCACGGAAAGATCCGCGCCCAGTCTTCCTTCATGCTGACCACCGTCCAGCCTGCACCCGGGGCTGCCTTGAGGGCGGCGTTCAACTGACCGACGGACGAGGGATCATCGTAGGCGTATTCGCGGACTGAATCCGTGTGATGCACCAGCAGTCCGAACCGCGGTCCTGCGGCCGCGGTGGTCCATTGCAGCATCTGCAGGTCGCCATCGGAGTTGCCGAAGGCCATCACCGGACGCTGGCCGATGAACTTCTGAATCCCCA
This sequence comes from Verrucomicrobiota bacterium, assembly GCA_017302195.1. GTDB lineage: Bacteria > Verrucomicrobiota > Verrucomicrobiia > Limisphaerales > UBA9464 > UBA9464. The sequence continues at coordinate 2,112 of JAFLEG010000514.1, read as the reverse complement.
GGGGCTTGCCGGGTCCGTCGTCCACGAACTCAATCTCCGGAAGCCGGAGGATGACCGGGCCGCCGTCCCGCATCTCGTAGCGGTTCTTGAAGGTGGTGCCCACCACCTGGTCGGGCGGCACGCCATACACCCGGTCGGCCCACACCCGCATGAACTCCACCCCGCCGCCGGACACGATGAAGGTACGGAACTGACGGCTGCGCAGATGGGCCAGCAGCTCCAGCATGGGCTGATAGACCATCTCGGTGTAGAGCCGGCCGGTGCGCGGGTGCCGCGCCGTGGCGATCCAGTCCCGCACCACCGCGGCAAACTCCTCGGTGGTCATCCCAGTGTGGGTGACCTTGATGATCTCAATCAGGTCGGCATTGGAGACCGAGACCAACCGGTCGGGTCCGGCTTCAAAGAGCTTCTTGAACGGCGCCTGCCGACGCCATTCCGGATGCTGCGGCGCCAGGGCCCGGAGACGATCCACGGCGAAGGCCACCTGCGGATACATCGGCTGCTCGCACCACAGGGTGCCGTCGTTGTCGAACACGGCCACCCGCGCCGACGGCGGCAGGTAGTCCGCCCCACCCTCCCGGGTCACGCGGTCCACGAAGTCGGTCAGGGCGCGCCTGGGAGCCGTATCGTTCCACGACGGCAGTGCCTCGGCGGCCAGGGCGTGCAGGCCCCAGAGGAATCCGGCCAGAAAGAGAACGAGGCGCCCGGAGCGCAAAGAGCCGTGGGATGGATGATGCTTCATGGGGAGAAGGTCGGGGAACGCGTGGCAAATGACCGCGCCGCAGGGGTACACCGAATCGCCCGGCAGGCGAAGTGTTCAGTTTCAGGTTTTCCGATTCTGCGTGAATTCGAGACCGACGGATGGTTACACATGAGGGGTCAATCCCCCCCGATCCCAAAATGAACCTTTCCGACAGCTCCCGTCCCAACGCCAGCCTGCCTGCCGAGGAGCCATTTTCCTTCGAACAACTGGTGGTGTGCGAGGAGGAGCAGCTTCGCCTGGCCGGCAGCAGCGGCGGCCGGCGGGAAGTGGACTTTGACCGGGAGGTCTCCTCACCGGGGGCCGCCGACGAGCCCTGGCTGGTGTTCACCAACCGGGACCGCGTGGGGCTGTCGCTTTCCGGCGGCGGCATCCGCAGCGCCACCTTCAATCTGGGCGTCCTTCAGGCGCTCCAGGAGAAGGGCCTGCTCTCCCTCTTCGACTACAACGCCACGGTGTCCGGCGGGGGCTACGTCGGCGGCTTCTGGACCGCCTGGCGACTGCGCTCCCAGGAACGGGCCCGCCGACGCGAGGGCGACGCGGAAACGGCCCCGCTGCTGTTTCCCAAACCCACCGAGGACGACCTCGCGGCGCCCGGAACCCGGGGACGCCGCGAACCGCTGCGCGACCAGCGGGAGCGCCCGGAAATCCGGCACCTGCGGGAGTTCAGCCGGTTCCTCATGCCCCGGCTTGGCGTGCTGGAGGTCGAGATGTGGAACGGGATTGTGGCGGTGCTCGGCGGCCTGCTGCCGTCCCTGGTGTGCGTTGGCGCCCTCACGGCGGTGGGCCTGCTGGCCTGGACCGGCCTGGTCGGGCTGCTGGTGGACCTCCCGGCGGGCTGGGCGGCGGTGGCGATGGCCATCGCCACCGCCACGCTGCATGCCGCCGCGGAACGTCAATGGAGGGCGGTGAACGCCGCCGAGCGGGAGGAACTCAACGACTACTCCATCTACGTGCTCGGCACCTTTGTTGCAGTCGTTTCGGGTGCCGCGGTGATCGGTGCGCGCTGGGTCTGGACCCAGGCGCCGGGGGCCATGGATCCCCCGCCGCTGGACTGGAACTTCGGCGGCCGGGCCGCGACGCTGACGGCCGCGTACGCGCCCGCCCTGGCGTGGGCCTCGGTGGCCCTGGTGCTTCTTGTGGCGCGGTTCGGCCAGTTCGCCTCGCTGCGACGCGGTTCGGCGGCCCTCTTCCTGGAGCGCTCCCTGGACCGCACCATTGCCCGCTGCCTGGCGCCCGCCATCGCCTGGGCGGGACTGGGCGGCCTGTGGCAGGTGACGTTCCTGCTGACCCATGGCGCCCAGGCGGGACCAAACTCCGCGCTGTTCGGCGGCGCCGCCACCGGCGGCACC
>JAFLEG010000513.1 GCA_017302195.1 Verrucomicrobiota bacterium | reverse complement strand
CGACCCGGACCCGCCGGCCCAGTTCGGTTTCCAGCTCGGACTCCAGGCGGGGAAGGCCGACGCCCAGCTTCTGGAGCACCTGCGGCGTCAGGCTGTCCCCCTGCCGGATCAGCGCCAGCAGCAGGTGTTCCCCGTCCAGTTGCTGGTGACTGCGCTCCTGCGCAAGCTGCTGGGCTCCGGCCAGCGCCTCCTGCGCCTTGATCGTCCATTTCTCGAAATTCATCGGATGCCTGATCGCAGGGAGAATGCCGAATCCCGTGGGACGATTTCCAGCCGGTACTGGCGCCGCACCGCGCTCCGTGTGTCCGGACGGGCCAGCACGACCCGCGATGGCCCCCACTCCTGCTCCAGACTGACACCTTTGGGATGGTCCCGGGATCGTCTTCCGGGGAACCTTCGGATGCCGCCTGATCCAGGTCGGAACTTCCGCATGCGCATTCCGCCGCCACTCCAGATCCTGACCGCCGTTCTGGCCCTGGCCCTGATCCCTGTCCTGCGCCCGGCGGCGGCCGAGCCGATGGCTCCGGAGTTCGTCACCGTGTTCTCAGCCGGTGACGCCGGCTATGGGTCCATCCGGATCCCGGCCGTGGTGCTTTCCAGGCGCGGGGTGCTGCTGGCCTTCGCCGAGGGACGTGCCACCCCGGCGGATCAGGCCGGCAATGACCTCATCCTCCGCCGCAGCCTGGATCAGGGACGCACCTGGGGGCCGATCCAGATCGTTCAGGAGGACGGCGCCCACTCCCTGAACAACCCCACCGTGGTGACGGATGATCACACCGGCCGCACCTTCCTGATCTACCAGCGCATTCCCTCCCACCTCAAGGAGCGCAGCGCCCACATCGCCACCGGTCATGAAGGTCCCGACATCTACCGCTGTCTGGTCACCTGGTCGGACGACGACGGTCAGACGTGGACGGCGCCGCGGGACATCACCCGGTCCGCCAAGCGGGAGGCTCAGGCCACCACCATCGCCAGCGGCCCGGGCATCGGCATCCAGCTCCGGCACGGACCGCATGCCGGGCGCCTCATCATTCCCTTCAATGCGGGGCCGTATCATCTTTGGAACAACTACGCCGTGTTCAGCGACGACCACGGTGCCACCTGGGTGGCCGGTGACAACGTGCCCGGGGCCTTCCTGCCGGGGCCGTCTGGCGAACGCCGCAGCCAGATCAACGAAGTGCAGATGGCGGAGCTCGGCGACGGCTCGGTGCGCCTCAACAGCCGTCCGTTTGCGGGGCATCCGGTGCGCAAGACCTCGGTCAGCGCGGACGGCGGCCGGACCTGGTCGCCCGTCACCGATGTCCCGGAGCAGCCGGACCCGAGCTGCAATGCCAGCATCCTCCGTCATACGCCTCCGGCAAATGGGCAGCCGGGCCTGCTGCTGTTCTCCGGCCCCCATGGGACGCGGCGCAGCCGGGGCACGGTGCATCTGAGCCGCGACGATGGCGCCACCTGGCCGGTCCAACGCCGGTTTTGGGAAGGCTTCTTCGCCTACAGCGTCCTGGTCCGGCTGCCGGACGGGACCGTAGGCTGCCTCTTCGAGGCCGATGACTACCATCGCCTGGTCTTCGCGCGAATCCCGCTGGACTGGATCACGTCGGATGACCCGTGACCTCGCATTCCTCATCATTTTCCAAGATTTTTGTGGCCAACAAGAAGCTGTTTGATACGTTGCGCGGCCTTCGTTCCAAACCCCTCCGGGTGCCGGGGCGTTGATCAAGTTTCTGAACGCGACTTTCAACCTGGGAATTCGACCGTGAGCGCCAAGAAAGGAGCCACTCCGAAAGCCGGCCCCCGCGCCAGCAAGCCCGCCACACCGGTGACCCGTTCCAAACCCGCACGCAGCGCCAGTGCCGCCTCCATCCTGGGCCGGCCTCCCGCGAGTCAATCCAAGGGAGCCGCCTCCCAATGGACTCCGGTCGCCCGGATCAAGGGAGAGTGGCAGAAATACTACCAGAACCTGCTGGAACTCCATTCCCGTCTTCGGGATCAGATGAGCGGCCTGGCCAAGGAGTCCCAGAGTGAGATGGAGAGCTACAGCCTCCACATGGGCGACTCCGGCACCGACAACTTTGACCGCGACTTCGCCCTGAGCCTGCTGTCCTCCGACCAGGACGCCCTCTATGAGATTGAGGAGGCGCTGAAGCGCATCGAGAAATCCACCTACGGCACCTGCGAACTTACCGGAAAACCCATCCCCCGCGCACGGCTCGACGCCATCCCGTGGGCCCGGTTCACGGTCGAGGCCCAGGCCCAGCTCGAAAAGGAGGGCGCCCTCAAGCAGCGCCGTCTGGGACAGTTGGGCAGCGTGGAGACCGGTGCCGCCTCCGATTCCGACGAGTCCGACGACGAGGCCGAGGAACGCCCGGCCGCCAAAGAGAAGGAATAACCCCCAGCCCCCGTTCCCATGCCCCGAGAAATTGTCACGATCGAATGCACGGAAGCCCGCAAGGAGGGCAAGTCCCCGAGCCGTTACCAGACGTCCCGGAACAAGAAGCTCCAGACCGACAAGGTGGAGAAAAAGAAGTACAATCCCTTCCTCCGCCGCCACACCCTCCATCGCGAAATCAAGTAAGCCATGCCCCGCAAGACCAAGCTCGACGAGTCCAAGTCCAAGCGCCGGATGACCGCGCGCACCCCGCGCGTCAAGCCGAAGGTGGACTTCACCATTGACGCCATTGACTTCAAGAACGTCGCCCTGCTCCGCCAGTACGTGACGGAAAACGGCCGCATCCTGCCGCGCAAGTACACCGGCCTGCCGGCCGCCTACCAGCGCCGGCTCTCGGTCGCCATCAAGCGCGCCCGCCAGATGCTGCTGATGAAGTGATCCACGTCCGCGATCAGGCCCGCCGCACTGCCGGCGGGCCTTTTGTTTTTGGCCCTCCAGCCGTCCATTTGCAAACGGGCCGCAAATCCGTCACGATCCTCCGGATGTCACCGTTCCGATGGCGCCACGCACGACTGCTGGCCGCGGCCTTCCTCCTGACCCTGTCCACCTCCGGGGCCGAGGGCCGGCGCGTGCGCATCCTCACCTCGATCGCCCCCCTGTACTCCTGGGCGGCCAACGTCGCCGGACGCACGGCCGACGTGGAGAACCTGCTCCCGGCCGATGTCGGGCCGCACGACTACCAGTTTCTTCCGCGGGACATGCGCAAGATCGCCTCTGCGGACATCATCCTGCTCAACGGGCTCGGGCTGGAGGACTGGTTCGCCAAGGCCATCAAGGCCGACGATGCGGTCACCCCGAAAAAGGTGGTCGAGGTGGCCGCCGGAGTGCCGGCCGACCTCCTGATCCGGGAGGTGCCCGCGCTGCATCTGGATGGCGACGCGGCGGAGGCCCATGTCCACCACGGGCCCGCCAATCCGCACCTGTGGCTGGATCCGTGGTTCGCCCGCCACGCCGTCACCAACCTTCTTGCGGCCCTGCAGCAGGCCGACCCCCCCAACGCCGCCACGTATGCGGCCAACGCGGCCGGCTACATCGAACGACTGCAGGCGCTGGACCGCGAAATCGAGGCGGGGCTGGCCGGGATTCCCCGTCGCGACGTCATCACCTTCCACGACGCCTTCCCGTACTTCTGCCGCCGCTACCAGCTCAGGCTGGTCGGCGTGATCGAGGAGGTGCCCGGCGCCTCGCCCTCGCCGCGCTACCTTGCCGCGCTGTCCCAGGTGATCCGGGAACAGCGGGTCGGCGTGCTCTTCACGGAACCGCAGTTCGACACCAAGCTGGCGCGCCAGCTTGCCAGGGATCTCCAGATCGCCGTCGCCCATCTCGATACGCTCGAAACCGGACGGCTGGCGGCATCCGCCTATGAGGACGGCATGAAGGCCAACCTGCGGGTGCTTCGCTCCTCCCTGAAGTAAGCCATGGCCGAAGTCCACTTCCACCCCGGCGGCCTCGCCCTGGAGGTCCGCGGAGTGCGCCTGGCCCTGGGCGACACCTCGGTGCTGCGCGGGGTCAACCTGCGCGTACCGCCCGGACAGGTGGTGGCGCTCATCGGCCCGAACGGGTGCGGCAAAACCACCCTCCTGCGCTGCCTGCTCGGACTGGAGCGTCCGGATGCCGGCGAGATCCGGATCTTCGGAGCCCCGGTGTCCCCGCAGGTGCTGCGGCGGGTC
>JAFLEG010000512.1 GCA_017302195.1 Verrucomicrobiota bacterium | reverse complement strand
ATCCTTGGTGATGGTCTGACAGTTGTAATAGCTGCACTGCAGGCCGCCCTCGTCGCCCACGGCCAGGTACAGGTAGCCATCCGGACCAAACGCGATGTCGCCGCCGGCATGCCACATCTGTTCGTCGTGCTGCTCCAGCAGCACCTGGCTGGTGGTCAGCACCCGGTTGGGGTTCGCGGGATCCACGGTCCATTTGCGCAGGACCATGCCCATGTTCTGCGCGGTCCGGTTGGTCTCGTTGCAGAAGGTGTAGCAGGTCTGGCCGTTGGGATGCATCGCGAACCCGATGAGTCCGGCATCGCTGACCGACCATATATTGGCGGTATTGTTGACAAAATTGACCGGGGCCGAGGTCGCATTCGTCATCATCATGACATTGCCATGCTTGCTAATGATGAACAATCGCCCGTTGTGTGTCGAAAATCCCACCGGCCGGAAGGTCCCAATCGAATTCAGATTCACCCCGGTATAGGTCTGCTGGAGTGTGTAACCCACGACCGGTGCCGTGGTGGGGAACGGGGAGTTACGCCACTGCCCCACCAGGGTGCCGGCGGCGAGGATCGCAGGCAGGACGATTCGCAGGAATGCGCGGAATTTCATGAGACAGGTAATCAGACCGTTACCGACGAGGACGGCTGGGGTTGGAAGCCAATCCTACTTATTATCGCAGCAGGGAAGGCGGAGGGGGGTCAAGATTAATTTCCCATTTTCTCGGGAAGCATCAACTCAAAACTCAAAGGGACCGTTGGTCCGGCCACATTGCGGACATCGGGAGCGATCTACTACCGCATCATCCGTGTACACCAGCCCGCAGTCTCCGCAACGAAAGACACGGTCCTCGGAGACCTCCCGCTCCACCCGCCGGCGCCGCCACTCGGACCGGCATGTCACCCACGCCAGGAGGGCGAGCACTCCCACAATATAAAGCGCGAGGAGGGTCTCGGGATACATGATCTAGTGTGCTGCCGGTTCCACACGCCAGAGGAAGGCAAGCTGGCCCCAGATCACCTGGTGGGGCGAAATCGCGGTCGAGTCGGAAACCGGAACGCCTGTGGCTGAGAACCGGGCGGAGCGCGACCAGGCCAGTGCGCGCTGGTCGGCTTCCGGGCTTCCACTGGACTCCACAACCCGGGCCAGGACGACCGTGCCATCCGGATGCAGCCCGACATCGATCACCGTCGGGGCCAGCACCTCGGCTCCCTGGGGCGGAGACGGGGCCCCCGGGGCGTGGATCGCACGCTCGGCGAGGGCCCCACGCGGCGACACCACGGTGGTGGTGGGGAGGAGCCGCGGAGCGGGGCCTTCCCCGGACACCTGGACGGGCGGCGGTTTCAGCGGAGCGGCGGACGGCGGGGGCGGAGGCGGTGGAAGACTCCCCAGGCGGGTCGAAGTGGCATCGGCCCCCAGCCATCGCGGACGCCCCGTCCACTCCGACAGCCCGTAATCCGGCGGGGGAAATCCCCGGGCCGCCGCACCCGAGAATCCGGCCGGATCCTGCCCGGAGAACTGCCGGGGATCCCCAAACCAGCTCCGGTCCGCATCGGACGGTTCCAGGCGGACGGAGGTCCGGCGGTCGGACCCCGGCGCCGGAATCCGGGGCCACCGGGCGAACCCCCGCACCACCGCCACGTGGACCGCGGCGAGCAACAACACGATGAGGATCCATCGGGCCGGCGACCATCGGGCCGGCCCGGCGGCTGGGTCCGCGAAGGTCATGGGTGGCTGCTGCTCCCGGCACGTGTGCCGAAGATGATCTGGGACACCCCGGTGTTCCGCACCAGGGTCTCCAGTTCGGTGAGGTCCCCGAAGGGCACGGACCGGTCGGCCTGGATCAGCAGGGTGACCCCGGCGCCGGCCTGGACCACCCGGCGTCTCAGGTCCCGCTCCAGCCGTTCCCGATCGGTGATCTGGTTCTCGAAGTACAGCCGCCGCGACGCGTCGAGCGCGATGATCCAGAGCCGTTCCCCCGCCCCGGCCGCGATGGGAGAGGCGGCCGCAGGCAGTTCCAGCCGGGCGCCCCGGGGCAGCACCAGGAAGTCACGAAGCGCAAGCGCGAACGCCAGCAGGAAGAGCACGCAGAGGAATGGGGCCAGGTCGAGCTGTCCCCGGAACAGGCGCGTGGATCTGGGAAACTTCATGAACTCGCGGGCAATGCCAACCCATCGGGGGCTAGGCCGGGGGCGGAGTGCCCTCGGAGTCACCGGCGGTCAGCCGCACCGCCTCCCGACTGGCCCGCTCCATGTCGAGCACGATCAGGTTCACCCGGTGCACCAGGTAATTGTAGGCTGCATAGCAGAAGGCCGCGATGCCGATGCCGAGCGCCGCCGCGTAGAGGGACTGCATGAGGCCGTCAAACATCTCCCCGGGCGCGGCGTACCCGTACGACACCCCGTCCGGGCGGCGCAGCTCCCGGAAGACCGCCGCGAATCCGAACAGGGTGCCCATCAGGCCCAGCAGCGGGGCGACCTGCGCCACCGTCGCCAGGAAGGGCAGGTTGTGCTCCAGGCGCGGGACCTCGATCTGGCCGATCTCCTCGATGACCTCCTCGACGCGCGCCCGGCCGCCATCCCGGTTGAGGATCGCGGCCTTGACGATCCGGGCCACGGGACCCCGCGTGGCGTCACAGATCGAAAGGGCCTCAATCACATTGTCGCGCCGCAGCACATTGCGTACACCGGCCAGGAACTGCGCGGAATCAATCTGCACCCGGTGGAAATGCAGCACCCGCTCGATCACCACCGCCAGGGCGGCAGCGCTCACGAGGATCAGCACCCAGAACATGATTCCGAAGCTCGATGCCGAAGCCGGTCCGGGGTCCGCCGTCCGGAGGGCCGCGGCGTTGGATCCGGCGGCCGCGGCGAGCAACATCCATGACATGGAGAGTGTCATAAGGGATCGGACCGGCTAGACCAAGCGTGCATGCGCCGGGGCCGGGTCGGCGGCAAGCATTCGGACCAGCTCCTTGATGCGCTGGGCGTCCGACTTGGCGGCCACCAGGAGGGCGTCGTCGGTGGCGACCACGATGCTGTCCTTCACCCCCACCAGCGCGATCGGGGTCCGGTTCCGGGAGCGTCCGTCATAGACCACGTTCCGGGCGGAATCCACATGGACCAGATCCCCCACCGCGGCGTTGCCCTCGGGATCCTGCTTCACATGGCGCGCGAGGGCCGGCCATGAGCCCAGGTCGTCCCAGGCAAAGGCGCCGTCGGCCACCACCACATTGTGGGCCTTCTCCAGGATCGCGTAGTCCACGCTGATCCGGCGGATCTCCGGGTACTCGGCGGCGAGCCGTCTGGCGAGCGGACGCGATCCCTGCGCCGCCGCCGCAAACCACCGGTGACAGGCGGTGTTCATTTCCGGCTGATGCTTCTCCAGCGCGTTGGTGATGGTGACAAACGACCACACGAACATTCCCGCATTCCAGCGGTAGTTGCCCGCGGCGACGTATTCGACCGCCCGCTCCAGGGCCGGCTTCTCCACGAACTGTTCCACCCGGAAAAACGGAGTCCGGTAGCGCTTCACCCCGGACGGCGGCGGCAGTTCGGTCAGGTCATGGCGAATGTAGCCGTAGCCGGTCTCGGGGCCTGCGGGCCGGATGCCTATCGTCACGATCACCTGGCCCCGGGATGCCAGATCCAGCGACTCGGCAAGCACCCGCTGGAAGGTCCGGACGTCGGGAATGACGTGATCGGCGGGCAGGACGGCCATGGTGGCCGTGGTGGACCGTGCTCCCACCAGGGCGGCCCCCAGGGTGACCGCGGCGCAGGTGTCCCGACCCACGGGCTCGCCGACGATGTTTGCCGCCGGCAGTTCCGGCAACTGGCGCCGCACCGCCTCGGCCTGCGCGGCGTGGGTGATGACCAGGATGTTGCCGGCCGGCACCAGCGGCCGCACCCGTTCCACCGTTTCCTGAAGGAACGAGCGCGGCCCGAGCAGGGAAATCAACTGCTTTGGCGTCGCTTCACGGCTGACCGGCCAGAACCGTTCGCCGCGGCCCCCGGCCAGGATGACCACGTAGCGGTCGGCCGGCGGACCCCCGCCGGACGCGGCGGCACGGGCCCGGGATCTGGTCCGGGCGGGAGGGCGCTTGGGGGTGCTCATGTCTGGATGGCCCGGGACAGGGACGCGACAAA
>JAFLEG010000511.1 GCA_017302195.1 Verrucomicrobiota bacterium | reverse complement strand
TGGCGATCAGGTCCAGGTACCGCTGGCGGTAGCGGATCTCGGTGTCGGCCAGCCCCTCCCATTTCGCGGGCGGCGGACGCAGCGCCTTGCCCAGGACGGTAAAGGACTCCAGCTTCACGCTGATCTCGCCGGACCGCGTCTTGAACAGCGTGCCCTTGGCGCCGATGAAGTCCGCCAGGTCCAGATGCCGGAACACCTCGAACTGCTCGTCGCCCAGCGCCGCCTTCTGGGCATACACCTGAATGCGTCCGGTGGCGTCGCGCAGGTCCACGAACTGGCTCTTGCCCATGTCGCGGTGGGCGGTGATGCGTCCGGCGATGGCCACCGGGTGCCCCTCCGCCACCCTCCCCTCCTCGAAGGCGGCGCGCGCCGCGCCGCAACCGATGTCGGGGGTGAACTTGTTCATGAAGGGCCGGATGCCCTTCGCCTCCAGCGCGGCCAGCTTGGCCTTCCGCTGCTCGATCAATGAATTCGTCTCCTCCATACCGGAACCCGGACTCAACCACAGTCCGCCGTCCCGTCACAAGACCCCCGATGACCACGCGATCGTCCGCCGTGCATCCGGAGGAAGTCAGGGTCGTGCAGAAGCCCGCCCCCACCACGGCCGGCAGGGACTCGCGAAGCTCACCCACGGGATTGGCTCCGCCCTTTGCGACCTTCGCGTCCTTGGCGTGAGGGATCCTCCGGAAAGAAGGTCTCACACAAAGGACACGAAGGACGCCAAGGAATGGGCGGCGGACCGGATGGGGCCTTCTTCCTCCATTTCCATTCTACTCACCGGCTCACCACCCAGCCGGTTCATGGGCAGCCTCGCCCTACCGAATTTCGTGAGTGGAGTTGCAGGCGGATGGCTTGTCGCGGGTCTGGAAGTCCATTATTTCCTGAACACGGTTACGGAACACGCCACGGTTCCCGACCCCGCCCTCCCGCTGAAAACTGAAAACTTGAAACTGAAAACTGGGATCCTCGCCCTGACGCTGTTCCTCACCGGGTCGGTGGGGGCGCATCCGTTCCTCCAGGACTCCTGGTGGGTGGTGATGGAGACCAACCGGCTGGTGATGCGGGTGAGCGCCACGCTGCGGGAGGTGGCGGTGGCGCAGAAGCTCGGGAATGCCACCAACACCGTGTCGCTGGACCGCCTCATGGGGTCCCTCACCAACCACGGGGACTACCTGCTCCAGGCGCTGCGGGTCGAATCCGATGGGGTCCCGCTGGACGGCGAGGTGCTCGATTTCCAGTGGGTGACGGAGGGTGGGGCCGAGGTGCCCGCGGATTCGCCGCTGTTTCTCGACCAGTCCCACGTCACTTACGATCTGGAGTATCCGCTCGCTCCTGGCGCGGCCCCGGCACAGCTCCAGTTTGGGCATCGCACCCTGACCGAGACGCCCTACGCCCCGGGCATCCTCTGGGAGGTGACCTATGCGCTGCTCATCAAGGATGCCGAACGCCGGGATCTCGGGGCCGGACTGGTCCGAGCCGACCTGCCCTACGTGCTGGAACTGGCGAGCGCCCCGCCGGCGGCGGTGACCAACGCCGTCCCCGCACGCAACGCCCCGCTCGACACCTTTGATCCGACCACAGCCCGACCGCCCTTCGCCCAGTACCTGCACCTCGGCGTCCACCACATCCTCACCGGCTACGATCACATCCTCTTCCTGGCCGCGCTCGCCCTGGCCGCGGTCACCCTGGGCGACTTCCTGAAGCTCATCCTCACCTTCACCGTGGCCCATTCGATCACCGTCACCCTGGCGGCGCTGGGATGGGTGCGCCTGCCGCCGTGGTTCGTGGAGCCGTTCATCGCCGCGAGCATCGTATTCGTCGCGGTGGAAAACCTGGTGGCGCCCCGCCGGGACTCGGCGCCGTCCCGGCTGGCGGTGGCCTTCGGGTTCGGACTGGTCCACGGGCTCGGCTTCGCGCAGGGACTCCGGGAATCCCTGGCCGGGCTGGGCAGCGGCCGGGTGGCGCTGGCCATCCTCGCCTTCTGTCTCGGCGTGGAGTTGGGCCATCTCTTTCTCGGACTGCCTTTCTGGGGACTGCTCCGCGCCGGTCGCGCCGAGTGGGGCGAGCGCTTCGGACGGGAGTGCCTGCGCTGGGGTTCGGTCGCCGTGGCCCTGGGCGGGCTCTGGTTCCTGGTTGCCGCCGTCCGCGCCTACGTCTGAAGAGCCGGATACACCCAGGGGCTCCGATACGGACGGCTCATCAGGGCTGTCGCCTCCGGATCGCCCACGATCTGTTCGCGCTCGCCATCCCAGTTCACCGCCCGCCCGGTCCGCCAGGAGATCATGCCCAGCAGCGGCAGCACCGACGCCCGGTGTGCGCTCTCGATGCCGGACACCGGGGCGCGCCCCTGCTCGATGGCCGAGAGAAATTCGGTCCAGAGCAGGGCCAGATTGTGTCCGTCCGGCTCCTGCAACTGCGAATCCTCATGCACCGGAGAGGCCTGGTCATCGGTGGGGTAAAACGTCCAGCCATCGCGCCAGCCGATGTGCAGCGTGCCCTTGGTGCCGTAGAAGTAGGCGCCGATGGCATGCTTCTCCGGCCCGTTCTCTGCAAACCGGCGGTGCTCCCAGACGCAGGTGAACTTGTCGAACTCGTACACCGCCACCTGATGGTCCGGGGTGTCGCCGGTCTGCTCCTGGGCATTCAGCACCGGCGGACCGGCAATGGGACGCCCGCCCGCGCAGAACACCCGCTTGGGATACTCCCCGCCATTCCACCACAGCACCTGATCCAGCCAGTGAACGCCCCAGTCGCCGAGCTGGCCGTTCGAGTAGTCCAGATAGTTGCGCCAGCCGCCGGGATGGATCCGGGAATTGAAGGGCCGGACCGGTGCCGGTCCGCACCACAGGTTCCAGTCCATGCCCGAGGGCGGCTCGGAGTTCCGCGACGGCTTCTCGGGTCCGCCGCCGCCATGGGCGAACAGCCGGACCATCCCCACCGGACCCACCGCGCCGGACTTGAGAAACTTCATGCCCGAGACGTGATGCGGACCGATCCGGCGGTGCAACCCCGCCACCACCACGCGTCCGCTGGCCCGGGCCGCCTTCAGCATGGCCTTGCTCTCGTTCACCGTGTGGCCGGTGGGCTTTTCCACAAAGACGTGGGCTCCAGCCTGCACTGCCGCGATGGTCTGCAGGGCGTGCCAATGATCGGGCGTGGCGATCAGCACGATCTCCGGGGACACCGAGGTCAGCAGCTCACGGTAATCATTGAAGGTCTTCGGCTGGTCGCCGTTGAGATCGTTGACCTGCTCCAGTGTCACCTCGCGCGCCCGCTCATCCACATCGCAGAGCCCGACGACGGTGACGCGGCGGCTCGCCATGGCCTCCTTGAGGATGTTGCGCCCCCACCAGCCGCAGCCGATCAGGGCCACCCGGTACTTGCGATCCGGCGCCTGGGCGCGAATCCACGGGGCGGCGGTCCAGGCCGCTGCGGCCAGTCCCGTGCCCTGAAGGAAGCGGCGGCGGGCGAGAATGCGTTGCTGCATGGGACCACGGACGGAGGTCGGGAGCCTGGGATTCACCGGGGAGGCAGTTCGAGGCAGACCACATCGCCGCGCGAGTTGCGGCAATAGACGCGTCCGTTGGCCAGCACCGGAGCCGTCCAGCACTTGCCGCCCAGCACCTGGGCGCGCGATACCGGCTCAAAATGCTCTGGTGTCGCCGGAGCGACCAACAGCTCCCCCGAGCCGCTCAGCGCGATCAGGCGGCTATCGGCCAGGATCAATCCACCGGAGCCGAATCCAGGGTGGTTCCACTTCTCCGTGCCGGTCGCCGCCTCCAGGCATTTGAGCGAGGCCTTCGCGGTGGTGTCGCCATCCACGCCGTAGAGGTGTCCGCCCGAAAGCACGGCTGCATTCATCTGGGTCCGCAGGCTCTTGCCCTTCCACACCTGTTCCGGTTCGCCAGACCCCAGGCGGAACATCGCCGCCCCCTTGCCGTAGCCGGTGGAGAGCCACAACTGATCGCCATCCAGGATGGGATCCGCGGCATTGACGCCGTACTCGGTGACCCACCGGATACTCCACACCGGCGAACCATCGCGGAGATCCACCGCCCGGTAGGATTGCCCGTTGGAGAACAGTCCCCAGGTCGCCTCCCCCCGGCGCACCGGCAGCGGGGTCGAGTACCCGGCCTC
>JAFLEG010000510.1 GCA_017302195.1 Verrucomicrobiota bacterium | reverse complement strand
CCGCGCCCTGGCAGTCCACCCGTCGGGTGAGTGGATCGCCCTCCTCTGCGGCGACGGCCAGGCCCTGGAATACTCGGTGACGACCCACGCGATAAGATCCCTGTTCCGGTTTGCCTCACCCCACCCGCCGGTGGCCCCACTCCACAACGGAGATTGCGCCTACAGTCCGGACGGCCGCTGGCTGGTGGCCTGGGGGTTGAACGACGGCTGCTTCGTCTGGGATTGCGCCACGGGCCGCACGTGCGTGGAGCCCGTGGCGGATTCCGGGACCGTGTTCGACGTAGATTTTCTGGGAGACATGATGCTGAGCGCCCGCATGAATCAATCCAGCGGCCTGGATTTCCGGGCGCTGCCGGCCGGCGCTCCCGCTGTGCCGTCCATCCCCTATTCCAACTGGCCTTTCCTGGTCCGGTTTCATCCGGGCGGGGAATGGATCCTGACCACCGGACGCGACCGCGCCGGCCAGGTCTGGGACTGGCGTGGCGGCCGGCGGGTGGGACCGCCCCTGCCCCATGAGGGCGAGGTCATGGCGGGAGCCTTCGTACCCGGCCAACCCTGGGCGGTCACGGGCGGGCATGATGGACGCATCCGAACCTGGGCCATTCCCAGCGGCATGCCCATGGGTCCGACCCTGGAGATGCCGGCGACCGTCCTCACCCTCCAGTTCTCCCCGACCGCCCGCAGCCTGATCGCCTGCGGATTCTTCGGGGGCTGGATCGGCCTCTACGACTGGGAACGGCTGTTCCCGGAGGCGTCCCTGAATCCTGACGACGCACGCCTCCTGGCGGAACTCGACGCCTCGGCCACCATCAATGCCGAAGGCGGCCTGGTCCCGCTGAGCGCCGCCGAATGGCTGGCCCGGTGGAAGGAATTCCGATCGCGGCATCCCAAGTTTCCCAACCACTCCCTGTCGCCCGGGCCCACCCCGTAGCCAGCCAGGGCAGGAACTGCGCCCCGCCACAGGCGGATGTAGCAAGAACCGCAGGAACAGATCAAAGGACTACCGCGAAGCGGTATGGCACGGAAGCCCGTCCATCCATGGGCGACGCTGATGCGTATCCCCAGCCGCACCAAGACCTCGCGCATGCTTTCCAGGATCAGGGGAACCCGTCGCCGCATCGGATGGCCGGCTGAATATCGGGCTGGATCCTCCGGTCGGTTCCGCGGTTGATTTTCCTTATGCGTGCCGCACTCCGATTCGCCGCCGTCTGGCTCTCCCTCGCCGCCGGCCTGATGGCCCAGTCGCCTCCGGTTCCCCAATGGATCTGGTTTCACAAGTCCGACGACGCCGAGACCCGCTTCTTCCGAAAGACCGTGACGGTGGACGCTCCGGTGTCCCAGGCGGAGCTGGTGGCCACCGCCGACGACGCCCTGGAGGTCTTTGTGAACGGCGAGCGGGTGCTCACCGCGGAGCAGTGGTCCAATGGGCACACGGTCGCGCTGCCGGGCAAGTTCAAGCCGGGCGCCAATGTGGTGGGCCTCCGGGCGCTCAATGGTGACTCCTCGCCGGCGGGCGCCCTTCTCCAGTTGACGCTCACCACGGCTGCCGGAAAGCAGGTGGTGGTCTCGGATGGATCGTGGAAGGCGGCGGACAAGGCACCCAGGGACTGGGCTCAGCCGGGATTTGATGACCGCGGCTGGGGAAGCGCCGAGGTCCTTGGCAAGCTCGGCATGGAACCGTGGGGCCCTGTCTTCAACAACCGGGTGGCCGGATCCGCCAAAGCCCTCGGCGGTGGTGGCGGCGGCGCGGCCCGGGTCGCCACCCCGGCGGATCAACTGGCCACCCTGCCCGGCTTCCGGGTGGAACTGCTGCACAGCGGCGAGCCCGGCGAAGGCTCCTGGGTGAACCTGTGCCGGGATCCCCAGGGCCGGCTGGTCATCAGCCCGCAGTACGCCAAGCCCAATCCGGAGGGTGGCCTGCTGCGGATCACGCTCGGACCCGATGGCCGGATCGCGAAGCGCGACTGGATCGCCAGGCCGCTCTACGACGCCCAGGGCCTGTGCTTCGCCCACGGGGCGCTCTGGGTGGTGGTGAACAAGTACAACACCTCGTTCGAGTCCGGACTCTACCGCGTCACCGACGACGGCTCGGACACGTGGTCCAAGATTGAGCTCATCAAGGCGCTGCCCGGCGGCGGCGAGCACGGTCCGCATGCCGTGGAACTGGGTCCCGACGGCAACCTGTGGGTCATGGCCGGCAATCATACCAAGCCGCCCGAAGGGCTATCCGCAACCTCGCCGCACCGCCACTACGCGGAGGATCTGGTGCTGCCCCGCCAGCCGGACGGCAACGGTCACGCCACCGGCATCATGGCCCCCGGTGGCTACATCCTGCGGGTGACGCCCGACGGCAAATCCTTCGACCTCTACTGCGCCGGATTCCGCAACCAGTTTGATTACGCCTTCAACGTGGATGGCGAGCTGTTCGCCTGGGATGCCGACATGGAATACGACTGGGGCGTGCCCTGGTACCGTCCGACCCGGGTCAACCACGCCGCCTCGGGCGCCGAGTTCGGATGGCGTTACGGCACCGGCAAATGGCCGGCGTACTTTGCCGACAGCCTGGGCGCCGTGACCGACATCGGCATCGGATGCCCCACCGGCATGACCAGCGGACGCGGGGCGAAGTTCCCGGCGGCCTACCAGCGGGCGCTGTACGTGCTCGACTGGACCTACGGCCGCCTCATGGCCGTACACCTCAAGCCGGATGGCGCCAGCTACACCGGCACCTGGGAGAACTTCATAGCCCCCGCAGGCCTGGTGAAGCCCGGTGAGCCCAAGCCGCCGCTGAACCTCACCGACGCCATTATCGGGGCCGACGGGGCCATGTATTTCACCATCGGCGGCCGCGGCACGGCCTCGGGCCTGTACCGAGTGACCTACACCGGCGGCGATCCGGTGGCGGCAGCCGACGAACCGAACCGGGAAGGCGCCGAGGCCCGCGCGCAGCGGCGGCGTCTGGAGGCATTTCACGGCAAGGCCGATCCCGCAGCGCTCGACGCACTCTGGCCGGCGCTGAACAGTCCGGACCGCGCCCTGCGCTATGCCGCCCGCATCGCCCTGGAATCGCAACCGGTGGCGTCCTGGAAGCAGCGCGCGCTCGGAGAACCCGCCGCGAATGCCGGTCTGACGGCCTCGCTGGCGCTGGCCCGGGTGGGCAGCAGGGAGGATCAGGATGCCATGCTGCGGGGGCTGTCCCGCTGGCCCCTGTCCCGGCTCACCGAGGACCAGCAGCTCCTGAAATTGCGGACCATCCAGGTCAGCCTGGCCCGCCACGGTCTGCCGTCGCCGGAACTCGTCGCCCTGGCCACCGAAAGGCTGGGACGGTCCTATCCGAACCGGAGTCCGCTGGTGAACCGCGAACTCTGCCAGGTGCTGATCGCCCTCGGTGCACCCGACGTGGTGGAGAAGACGCTGGCCGTCATGGCCCGATCCACCACGCAGGAGGACCTGATGCATTACGTGTTCCACCTGCGGACCGCGAAGTTCTGGACCCCCGACCAGCGGCGCGAGTACCTGGGATACTGGCTCAAGATCCGGCAGGGCTATCCGCACGAGCCGCAGTTGGTGGCCTGGTTTGACGAAGCCGGACGTCCCTACAGCGACGGCGCCAGCTTCAACAACTTCCTCAAGAACTTCCTCGCCGACTTCGTGGCGGGCATGAGTGACGGGGACAAGACGGAACTCGCCCCGATGCTGGCCTCCATTGCCGCGGCCAAGCCGGGGGCGGGCGGCGTCAGCTCGTTTCCCAATCCCCAACCGCGCACCCCGGTCAAGGAGTGGGCGGTGTCCGATCTCGCGGGAGACCTGGAAGCCGTGGGACGCGGCCGCAGCTTCGAAAAGGGACGCCAGGCCTTCGTGGATGCCCAATGCCTGGCCTGCCACCGCTTCGGACTCGAAGGCGGCGGGATCGGGCCGGATCTCACCGCGGTCAGCGCCCGCTTCACCCGTCAGGACATCCTGGACAGCATCCTGGATCCGAGCCGGGTGCTGTCCGAGCAGTACGAGAACACCACCATCGGCTTGAAGGACGGCGAGGAGCACACCGGGCGTCTCGTTCAGGAGACGGAACAGGAGGTCGTGCTGCTGCCCGATCCCCTCCAGCCCGAGATGAAGGTCACCGTCCAGAAGGCGGACATCGCGAGCCGCTCCGCC
>JAFLEG010000509.1 GCA_017302195.1 Verrucomicrobiota bacterium | reverse complement strand
GCCCGTTCGATGCGATCAAGATGGACCAGGAGTTCGAGCTGGCGACTGCGGACCGCTTCGGGGGGCTGCTCCGGCACAAGGACCAACTGGCGCGTCCCAACAGCCATTTCCAGAAACTGCACCCCACCGATGCCGCCGCGGTGGACACCCAGCGCGCCGCCGACCTGGCAAAGACCCAGGCCGCCGCAGCCGCCGCGGCGGCGAAAGCGGCATCCACGACCTCCGCATGAAGGGTCCATCCACCACTCCGCGGCGGGCTCTTCCGGGGAGCGCACGCGTCCCGCGTGCCGCCGCCGGCGTCCCGCCGCCGGCCGCGTCCACCCGAATCCGCTGAGCTCATGGACTCGCTGGACCAGATCTTCGTCCTCGCCAAGCAGGCCCTCCTGGGCCTGCTGCCGGTGGCCTGGCAGCCCTGGGCCTCGGCGGTGATCTCGGTGGGCGCCATTCTCGCGGTCTTCCCCCTGCTCTTCGCCCTGACCACGGTGGTGGAGCGCAAGGCCCTGGGCCGGATGCAGAATCGTCCGGGGCCCAATCGGGTCGGCCCCTGGGGATTCCTGCAGTTCGCGGCGGACGGCATCAAGTCGCTGACCAAGGAGGACATCGTGCCGCGCGCCGCCGATCCGGTGGTCCATTTCCTTGCGCCGCTGGTGGTGGTCCTTCCGCCGATCCTCGCCTTTGCCGTCCTGCCGGTCGGCCGCAACATGGTCGCGCTGGAGCTCCCGGAAACCGGCCTGCTCTTTTTCCTGATGGTCGGCACGGCGGTCGAACTGGGCGTGTTCATGGCCGGATGGTCGAGCCACAACAAGTACTCGCTCCTGGGCGCGATGCGCGCGCTGGCCCAGTTGCTCAGCTACGAACTGCCGCTGATCCTGTCCGCCCTGGCCGTGGTGATGCTGTCCGGATCCCTCTCCCTGACCGCGCTGGTCGAACGGCAGTCCGCGGTGCACGGAGGATTCCTGGTGGGCTGGAATGTCTTCACCCCCTGGGGGGCGGCCGGCGCCCTGCTGTTCTTCACGGCCGCGCTGGCCGAGGCCAACCGCTCGCCCTTCGATCTGCCGGAAGCCGAGTCGGAGATCGTGGCGGGTTACTTCACGGAATACTCCGGCTTCAAGTTTGCGCTCTTCTTCCTGGGCGAATATCTGGGCCTGTTTGCCATCTCCGGACTGGGCATCACCCTCTTTCTCGGCGGCTGGCTGCCGCCCTTCTCCTTCCTGGGCTGGGTGCCTTCCTGGCTGTGGTTCTTCGGGAAGCTGGGTGCCCTGATGATGATCTTCATCTGGCTGCGCGGCACCCTGCCCCGGCTGCGCATGGACCAGCTCATGCAGTTCGCCTGGCAGTTCCTCCTGCCCATGAGCCTCGTCAACCTGCTCGTCGCCGGGCTCTGGCATTTCACCGCGGCCTGGCCGCTGGCACTGCGCTGGCTGCTCGGCGCCGCGCTGCTGGCGGGGCCCTGGACGCTCTACGCCCGTCAGTTCGCCGCGCGGCATCCGCGCCGGATCTACCGCTACGTGACCTGAACGCCCATGACGCTGCCCTTCGCACTCCTGGCCGGTCTCATCCTCGGCGGCGCCATCGCCGCGGTAAGCGCCCGCAACCGCGTTCATTCCGGACTCTTCCTCGCCGCCAGCCTGGTCGGCCTGGCCCTGGTCTTCCTGCGCCTGGGCGCGGAGTTTCTCGGATTCATCCAGATCCTGGTCTATGTCGGCGCGGTGGCGGTGCTCATCGTCTTCGCCATCCTGCTCACCCGCGACGCCGACTCCCCCCGCGAGCGGATCGCCAACGCGCCGGTGTCGGGAATCCTCATCGCGCTGGCCCTGTTCGCGCTGCTGGCCTGGGGAGTCCTGCTGTGGAATCCCGGACCGCCCCCCGCGGCAATACCGGCGCTTCCGGTGAAGGCGCTCGGCGACCGCCTGCTCCGGGACTACGTCCTCCCGTTGCAGGCGGTGGGCCTGCTGCTGACCGCCGCCCTCATCGGAGCCGCGGTCATCGCCCTGCCGCCCCCCCGACCGGGGGCTCCCGATGCCGGGGAACCCAAACGCTGAGCCAGTCGCACCACACCGCACCATGTCTCCCCTCAAGCTGCATCTCCTCCTGGCCGCCGCGCTCTTTGCCGTGGGACTCGCCGGCGCGCTGACACGGCGCCACGCCATCCTGGTACTGATCGGCATCGAGCTGATGCTCAACGCCGCCAACCTGAATCTGCTGGCGTTCTGGCGCTACGGACCGAATCCGGAGGCGCTGAACGGACCGCTCTTCGTGCTCTTCACCATCGCCGTGGCGGCGGCCGAGGCGGCGGTGGGACTGGCCCTCATCATCGCGATCCACCGCCGCTACCGCACCACCCGGATTGAGGAGATCCGGCGTCTGCACGGCTGATGACGACGCGGCCATGGACTTCATCCCCCGCAACCTCTGGCTGATCCCCGCGCTGCCGCTGGCGGCGGCCGGCATCGGCTCGCTGGTGGGGCCGGGCCGCCGGCGCGAGGCGGGAATCCTGGCCGTGGGGGCCATGGCGATCGCCGCGTTGCTGTCCCTGGGGGCGCTCCTGTGGACGCTGGAGGCCGGCCACAGTGGAGAGCCCGCATACGTGCACAACGTGCCGTGGTTCGAGGCCGGTTCACTGGCGATCTCGGCCGGGTGGATCCTCGACCCGCTGAGCGCCTCCATGCTGCTGATGATCACCTCGGTGGGCACGCTCATCGTCCTCTTCAGCACCGGATACATGGCGCACGACGAACGGGCCCATCGCTTCTTCACCTTCCTCTCCTTCTTCGCCGCCGCGATGCTGGGACTGGTGATGTCCAACAGCCTGCTGCTGCTGTTCGTCTGCTGGGAGCTGGTCGGCGTGGCGTCCTACCTCCTGATCGGATTCTGGTTCACGCGTCCCGCGGCCGCCGCGGCCGCCCGGAAGGCCTTTCTCACCACGCGGATTGGCGATCTGGGACTGCTGCTGGGCATGCTTTGGCTTTCCGCCGAGACGGGGACGCTGCTGTTCTTTGATGCGGGGCGCGGATGCCTGGAATCTTCGGCCCTCGCAGGGCTTTCCGGCATGATGACCACCACCGGTCTCCCGGTGAGCGCCGCCATCGCGCTGCTGCTGCTGTGCGGCGCCGTCGGCAAGTCGGGTCAGGTCCCGCTGCATGTCTGGCTGCCGGATGCCATGGAAGGTCCCACCCCGGTGAGCGCGCTCATCCACGCCGCCACCATGGTGGCGGCGGGCGTGTTCCTCATGGCGCGGGTGTTCCCGCTGGCCGCGCTGGGTGGCGCCGATGGCCTTCCCGCGGTGCCGCAGGTCGCCCTCACCTGGGTGGGTGCGATCACCGCCCTGTTCGGCGCGCTGACCGCCGTGGCCCAATACGACATCAAACGCATCCTGGCCTATTCCACCGTGTCCCAGCTCGGCTTCATGATGATGGGTCTCGGGGCTGGCGGCCCGGCGGTCGGGATGATGCACCTGCTGACCCATGCCGGATTCAAGGCGCTGCTCTTCCTCGGGGCCGGATCGGTGATTCACGGCTGCCACCATGAGCAGGACATCCGCAACCTGGGCGGACTGCGCACCCGCATGCGCGTCACCTATGCCACCTACGCGGTGGGCATGATGGCCCTTTCGGGCGTCCCGGTGTTCTTTTCCGGATTCTGGAGCAAGGACGCCATCCTCCACGCCCTCGAACTGCGCCCGGGCAGCCACCTGCCGTTCCTCATCGCCCTGGTCACGGCTGGCATCACCGCCTTCTACATGACCCGGCAGGTGATCTACGTCTTCGCCGGAGCCCCGCGCAGTCCCGAGGCGGCGTCCGCGCACGAAAGTCCGCCCGTCATGACCCTGCCCCTGGTCGTCCTGGCGGTGACGACCGTGCTGCTCAGCATGCTGGTCACGCCGTTTGCTCCCGTTCTGGAGCGGTACCTCCTCTCCCTGCTGGGCAAGGGAGCGCTGACGGGACACGCCGCCTGGGGGATTCTGTTCCTGTCGGGAATCGTCAGCCTCTCCGGCATCGCGCTCGGCGCCTGGGTGTACCGCCGGGTTCCGGCGGGACGGGCGTCCGATCCGGACCCGCTGCAGGGGCGGTTCCCGCGCCTGTTCGGCGTGCTGGAGCGCCGGTTCTCGGTGGATGAGTTTTACGCCGCCACCGTGGTGCGCTGGACCCATCTGGCC